>JBAWAM010000137.1:0-1867 GCA_049589315.1 Myxococcaceae bacterium | reverse complement strand
TCCCGCCGCTCCCTGAAGGGACCGACCCGGTCGAGCACCACCTCGCGCGGATCCGGATGGCGCGCGGCGCCTTCGATCTCGATCAGAACTGGACGTTCGTCGCCGAGGAGCTCGCCACCGGGAAGCTGATCGGCGAGGTCTGTCTGCTCACCCGTGCCGGGATCGCCGCGCGGGAGGTTGGCTACTGGGTCGCGGAGGCGGGCCTCCGTCGGGGCTTCGCCACCGAGATGGCGGCCGCGATGGTCCGCGTTGCGTTCGAGCTCGAGCAGATGAAGCGGGTCGACCTGATGATCACCCCCGGCAACGAGGGCAGCGTCGGGGTCGCGCGGAAGCTCGGGTTCACCCTCGAGGGCAGGCTCCGCGATCGGCAGCTCCTGCCGCACCATACCCGCGGTGACCTGTTCTCGTTCACGCTGCTCGACTCGGAGTACCCGACCAGCCCCGCACGCGCGGTGGAGATCGAGGCGTTCGACATGCTCGATCGCCGAGTGTTCTGAAAGAGGGGGCCACGGTCAGGGCTCCTTGTACTCGTTGAGCGTCGCCATCTCCTGGCCCAGCTTCATCGGGGCGTCGCGCTCGAACTCGTTCGCCACCCGCTTGAAGAGCTCGTTCTCCTCTCGATGACGTGGTGGTTGAAGTCCTCTTCGAGGACCTCGCACTTCGCGTAGAACTGGCTGTCGTTCACGTCCATGTCGAGCATGTCCGCGAGCAGCCGCTTGATTTGGAGATGCTCCTCGACGGCGCGCTGGAGATCGTCCTCCGTGTCCTCGATGTAGACCGCCGGGTACAAGATGCGGCGAACACGAAGTGCAGGCGCTCGAAGTGTGGAAGCATGGCGGCGGTGGGTGGACGCGGCGATGCCCCGGGCAGACGCATGCCCGGGCGGGAGAGAGCGAAGGAACCCCGCGTCGCTTCGCTCTTCGCCGAATGGAGACGTCCGCTATGGAGAAGGTTCCGATGAACACACGAGACGGGGAGCAATTGGCGAGCAAGGACCCGCACTCGCATCATCCCGTCGCAACCAACTGGCGCCCGACTTTGCGCGAAGTCGTCAGGAGACTTGCGGGTCGGGACTTTGCTCTTCAGGGAATCACTTCCGTTGAGCCTGTCTCGGCGGCTACTGCGGCTCAGATCGAGGCGTATGTCGCTGACTATGGCGAGACACTCATCGAGCTTCCGGAGGAGGCGTGGGCGACATCTGTGGCCCAGTGGGGAGGCGGCTTCTGGGATGTCTTCGTCGATCTGTGGACCGCGGAGTCAGGACGAAGTGACATGGTGCTTGAGGTGCGTGTGCTGGAAGTCGAGGGCGGCCTCCGCTTCCATGTTCACTTGGTCTACGTTCCTTAGCTCGCCCCGGAGTTCTTCTCGTCCGTCGCCTTCTCAGTGGGAGCGGCGGGGGCAGAGCGGTATGCAGAATGCTGCCGGCGGAGTTCGCTCCCTCTGAAGGCGCCGCTCGCGAGCCATTCTGAATACCTTCACTGCGGAGCGCGTACGAAGCGCGCTCGAGTTGCGGCCCGCTCAGCGCGGCGGAGCTCCGAACGCTGCGCTATTCCCCCTCGAAGCATCGGGACAATTGCGACCTCAGGGGCAGAGCACCGTCCAGGCGTTCTGGGCACGTACCTCCCGCTCTACGCGGAGTGGTGTCGAACCGGTCTCGTGCAGAAGCGCGAGCCAAGGAGCTTGCGCGGGGATTCCAGCCGTTCGCGCCCTTCGTGGAGCTTGCTGAGCGAGAAGGGGCGGAGTTCAAGGCAGCGACACTCTTCGAGTTCGACCTCTTTCTTGTCATCGGGTCTGGAGCCGTGGCTCTCAGAGGTTGGCTGCGGCGCTCAGCGCAAACCCCTGCAGTCGGGCGGCTCACCCGCTGGGA
>JBAWAM010000136.1:0-4479 GCA_049589315.1 Myxococcaceae bacterium | reverse complement strand
CTCACGCTGCTCCCGGACGGGACCGTGCTGGTGACCGGCGGCAGCAGCGGGGCCGGCAAGAACGATCTAAGCAGCCCCGTCCTGTCCACCGAGTTGTGGGATCCCGTGACCGAGACCTTCACGGTCCTGGCTCGGAACAAGGTCTTCCGCGGCTATCACTCCTCCGCGCTGCTTCTGCCGGATGGGCGTGTGATCTCGGGAGGGGGTGACTTCGCCAACTTCGAGATCTTCTCTCCTCCCTATCTCTTCAGGGGGGAGCGCCCCAGGATCACGGCCACCGCCGACGGCATCGCCTGGGGCCAGCAGTTCAAGATCTACACGCCCGACGCGGCGAGCATCTCGAAGGTCACGCTCATGAAGATCGGCTCGTCCACCCATGCCTTCAACGTGGGGCAGCGCATCCATGACCTGTCCTTCACCCGCGGCGGTGGCGTCCTCAACGTCACGGCACCCGCGAGCAGGATCGAAGCTCAACCGGGTCACTTCATGCTCTTCATCCTCAACGAGGCCGGCGTCCCGTCGATGGCCAGCATCGTCCAGCTGAGCGCCGATGCCTCGCCGGCGCCGGACCCCGGAAACATCCCCGTCGTGGGTCTTCCGAAAGTTCCGGCGAACGGTCATCGCCCGCTCGTTGTCGTCGGTGACGTCACGCCCGACGTCCCGGAGAATCCGGATGAGAAGCCCATCGGTCCGAATCGGGATGAGGAATCGAGCGCGTCCTGCGCTGCGACCGGGGGCATTCCGGCCCTCCTCCCGCTGCTGCTTGGATGGGGTTGGGTAGGGGCGCGGCGCGTGCGACAAATCAGTGACACGAGGTGAAAGATCCGCGTCCAGGAGGGAAATCCGCTAAGCACAGGGCGTGAGGATCGAGACGCTCCCCCAGCTCCCGAAGCCGCTGCCTCGCATCATCGTTGGCACCGCGTCGATGGGCAGCGTATTGCCCGCGCCTTTCGTGTCGCAGGCTTCGAAGCAGGACAGCTTCAGGCTGCTCGACGGCTTTCTGGACCTGGGGCTCACCGCCTTCGACACCGCGGCGCTCTACCAGGCCGGGGGCACGGAGCGGCTGCTGGGTGAGTGGCAGACGGATCGGAGGAACCGCGACCGCCTCTTCCTCATCACCAAGGGCGGGCACCCGAACGTCGTCTTCAACTCGAGCCGTTTCAGCGCCGCCGCCGTCGCCGAGGATCTGCACGGTTCGCTGCGGCGGCTGCGCACCGATCACATCGATCTCTACCTGCTCCATCGGGACGATCCCTCGAGACCTGTCGACGAGGTGATCGGACTGCTCGCGCGCTTCCAGCGTGAAGGGAAGATCCGCGCCTATGGCGTGTCGAACTGGTCGGTGGAGCGAATCGATGGAGCGGTCGGATTCGCCCGCGACCGGAACTTGCCGATCGTCGCGGTCAACAGCCCCCACTACTCGCTCCTCGACTGGGTCACCCCTCCGTGGCCGGGCTGCGTCAGCCTCGCCGGGAATGAGGCACGTGCTGCCCGCGCGTATCACACGCGAACGCAGCTCCCGGTGCTCGCGTGGTCGTCGCTCGGACATGGGTTCTTCTCCGACCGCCTCGTCGAGAACACGCGGCCCGGGCTGCTCGACCTGAAGACGCGCGCCGCGCTCGACACCTATGGAAGCCCGGCGAACTTCGCGCGGAGAGCGCGCGCCACCGAGGTCGGCCAGAAGCACGGGATGTCCGCGGCACAGATCGCGCTCGCGTACCTGTTCCACCAGCCGTTCCCCGTCTTCGCGGTCGTGGCCTCGAGCACCGCAGAGAAGATGAAGCGCAATGTCGTGGCGGCCGGGCTCTCGCTCACGCCCGACGAGATCCGGTTCCTGGAACAAACCACATGAACACCTCGACGAAGACAGTGCAGTACGACGCCATCGTGATCGGCTCGGGTGCGACCGGGGGGACCGCGGCGAAGCAGCTCTGCGAGGCGGGCGCGAAGACGCTGGTGCTCGAGGCGGGCCGCCATTTCAAGGGCGGCTCTGAATACGGAACGCAGGCGACCAACATGGTCCGCGCGTTGTGGGACCACTTCATCGAGAACCGCCAACCCATCCAGAAGCTCCACGGCGGCTACTGGGAGGTGAACCCTTCCCTCTTCGTGGACGACGTGCAGAACCCGTACACCACGCCACCGGACAAGCCCTACCGGTGGATCCGGGGCCGACAGGTCGGTGGCCGCTCGTTGACCTGGGGCGGTGTCACCCTTCGGTTGTCCGATCACGAGTTCAAGGGCGCGAGCCGCGACGGAATCGGAGAAGACTGGCCGATCGGGCACGACGACCTGGCGCCGTATTACTCGATGCTCGAGAATTTCTTCCAGGTCCACGGCAGTCGCGAGGGCCTCCTCCAGCAGCCGGACGGCGACTTCCTCCCCGCGTGCGAGCTGTCGCCGGGCGAGCGGGTGCTCAAGGCGGCGGTCGAGACGAAGTTCCCGGGCCGGCGCGTGCTTCCCTCCCGTGGGATCCGCGCGGCGCGTCATCCCGCGAAGGGAGACAAGTACTCGAAGCTCTCCAGCCCCGGCACGACCCTCGCGGCGGCGCAGGCCACGGGGAACCTGACCCTCCAGTCCGACGCGATCTGCCGCCGGCTCCTCGTGGACCCGAACACCGGGCGCGCCACCGGCGTCGAGTACATTGATCGCGAGCTCAAGCAGCGGCACCAGGTCTTCGGGAAGACCGTGTTTCTCTGCGCATCGACGATCGAGTCGCTGCGGATCCTGATGAACTCGAAGAGCCCGACCCATCCGGACGGCATCGGCGCGAGCTCCGGCGTGCTTGGCCGCTACCTGATGGACCACATCGTCGGGAACATCTACTTCTACATGCCCGAGGTCGCCGAGGACGGGCGGACGTGGGAGCTGCTCGGCAGCGACAGCATCGTCATTCCGCGCTTCGTCAATCTCGGCGACGGGGGCGAAGCGTACGCGCGCGGGTTCGGGATGTGGGGCGGCGTCCACCGCCTGCCGTTCCCCGCCATGTTGAAGAAGAAGGGAGACGTCGCGTTCGGGTTCCTGTGCGCGATGGGCGAGGCGATCCCACACGCCGACAACACCGTACGGCTCGACGAGAAGGTGGTGGATGACTGGGGAATCCCGGTACCGCACATCTCTTCTGCATGGACCCCCAACGACCTCGCGGTGGCCAGGGCGGCGCGCAACGCCGCCGTAGAGATGATCGAGGCCGCAGGGGGCGTGGTCGCTCCGTTGAACGAGCTCGTGCGCACGCCGGTGATCGAGAAGTTCATGGGCGAGATGCAGAAGGAGTGGGTCGTCACCACCCCCGGGCTCTTCGTCCACGAGGTCGGCGGCGCGCGGATGGGAGCCACCCCGAAGGGCTCGGTGGTCAACCCGTTCTGCCAGGTGTGGGACGCACCCAACGTCTTCGTCACCGACGGTGCCTGCTGGGTGAGCTCCGGATGGCAGAACCCGACGCTCACCGAGATGGCCATCACGGCGCGCGCGTGCGAATTCGCCGTCGGCGAGCTGAAGCGCGGCAATCTCTAGGGGCCAGGTGTCCGTATCGCGTGGGCTGGGCAGCGCAGTCAGCAGAATCACTGCGGCCCAAAGTCAGCTACGGGGGCTGACTCGTCGGCGAGACAGGTAAAGCAGCGTGAGCGCGGCCATCAGGCTCCACCCGCCCGGGACTGCGACAGCAGAGCAGCCGCCGACGGCCCGTGTCGCATGCCGTGAATCCGGGGAATCGTCGCCCGGAGTGCCGCCATCGAGGCCGGCCCCCGCGTCGCCACCGGCGGTTCCTGCGTCTTGATCGCTCGTTCCAGCGTCGTCCTGCTCGCCTGCATCCGGAATGCCTGCATCACCCGGTGGGCTGCGCAATGCAATGTCGGCGCACGAGTAGTAGTTCGAGTTCGAGTCGGTCATCACCTGGATCAGTTGCAGGCTGCAGCCCTCGCACTCGAGGTTCGGCAGCGAGATATCGAACTGGCCGTCCTGCAGCCCGCTCGGATTCGGGATGTTGTTGGCGAGGACGTTCGCGTCGAAGCCCTGATCACCGACCGGGCTGAAGGCGATCCGGTAGTACCCCGGATGCGTGATCGTCTCCTCCCAGCGGACCGTGATTGTCTCGCCTGGCCGGAACACAGTCGGCGCGGTCCGCGGATCACTCCCGCATGGCGCTGGAGACTTGATTCCTGCGTTCGGCGAGCGCGGCGTTGGATGAGAAAGGCGCGCGTGCCCGAAAGCGAACGTGGGGGCCAACGCGCAGGCGGTGACGACGAGACGACCGGCGAAGCGCATGCGTGAAGTCTACACGCATCCAACCCCCGCCGCCGGCCCGCCGCAAAACATCTCCCGGCACGAGATGTCGAACTGGGGACTGCGCCGACTCGAGGCTCCCTGAGCCTACGAATCGGTCGGCCCGCGCCTCATGGCTGATCCTTCATCTCGATTTCGAGCGTGGTTTCGTGCCCTGCTCTCAGCAACTTGAAGACCACCTTGCGGTCGTCCTTGAGC
>JBAWAM010000135.1:0-16419 GCA_049589315.1 Myxococcaceae bacterium | reverse complement strand
GCCCGCATCTCGCCCGCGGCCTTGTCGGTGAACGTCAACAGGAACAGCTCCGCGGGTCGAATGGTCCGCCCATCGCGCCTCGCGCCGCCGAGCAGGTGCAGGCAGATCGTGATCAGGCTGTACGTCTTGCCCGCGCCCGCCCCCGCCATCAGCGCCAGGTTCCGCTCCAGCGCGAGCGGTTCTTCGACCGGCTCTCGTCTCTGCGCCACCGCCTCGCTCATGCCCCACCCTCCGGCATCCGCCGCTCGCTGATCCGACACACCCGCTGATACGGGCAGAAGCCGCAGTCCTCGGGTCGCGCTGGGAACCGCCCCTCGCGCAGACCGCCCACCAGCTTGTGCACCTCGAGGGAGAGGTTCTTGAGTCCCTCCTTCTCCACCCGCGCGATCGTCTCCGGGTCGGTGGAGAGCAGGTCGTCGAAGGAGATCTGGTGCTTCGCCAGCTCCACCTCGAGATCGACCGGATCGCCATCCTTCAGCGACAGCCATGCCGCCTTGAGCGGACCCTGGTGTCCTGCCTGACGCGCGGCGAACAAGTACAGGGGAAGTTGGAACTCGGTCACCAACAGCGCCTCGAGCAGCTTGCCCGCGCGCTTCACCGAGCCCGACTTGTAGTCGACCACGCCGAGCATCCCGTTCCCGGTGTCGATGCGGTCGATCTTCCCCTCGACGTACACAGGAGGCGCGCCTTCGGGGCCGGGGATCGCCACCTCGCGCCAGGCCTCTCCGGCGGCGGCGTTTCCGAAGCGGAGCTCGGTGTGGGTCGGCTCGAGGAAGTGGAACGGCAACCCACGGCTCTCCGACGCCAGCACCCGACGTACCATCCGCCGTCCGCGCTCCCGCCCCAGCTTCCACAGCGCCGGGTGGCCGACGTGACCGCTCCGCTCGGCGTCCTCGGCCGCCTTCGCCAGCGCCTGATCGATCACGTCGTCGGGAACGTCTTCCACCGGTGCGCCGAGCAGTCCTCTCGCCTTGAGCTCGGGGAAGAGAACCTCCAACACCTTGTGCCAGAAGTTCCCCTGTCCCCGGTTGTCCATCTCCTCGCCGGGCTCGTCCGGCTCCTCGAGGCGAAGCGCGAACGCGAGGAACCCCTGGAAGGCGCAATTGCCGAACTTCTGGAGGGTCGACGCCGAGAGAGGGCGCTCCCTGCCGAACTCGAAGCACTGCGCCAGCGCGTCGCGGTTGACTTCGGTCCGGGCGAGTCCGCTCCGGGGGCCGACCTCTGCGCCCTCCTCGCCGAAGAAGCGCAGGCGCTCGGTCTCCATCCGCGACGCCAGCCCCGCTTCCTCGAGCCACGGCTCGGCGCCGATGGCCTGCACGACCCGATCTCCGGCCGGATCCGGCTCCGACGTGCGAAGCGGCGCTGGCGCGTACAGCTCGAGCGCCACCCGCTCGCGAAGCTCGCCCTCGGTGCGGACCTCGTCGAGCGATGCAATTGCCTGCAGCGGCGCATGACGGGGTTTCACGCCCGTGAGCCTCACCAGCTCGTCCCAGAACGGCGACGGCGTCTGCTCGACGCCTCCGCTCGATTCCGACGCGTGACTCACGGTGACCCGGTCCTCGGTCGCCGAGAGCGCGAGATAGAGCAGCAGCCTGTCGGCAGCGAGCCGCCACGGGATCCGACGCTCCGCCTCGCCGGTGCCGACCCGGAACGCATCCCGCTTGTGCCAGCCGTTCACCCGGATCCGGTCTTCGTCCGGGAAGAGCGGATGCGGCGTGTCCCGACCGGGGAAGCGTCCGTCCACCAGCCCTCCCAGGCAGACGTGGTCGAATGCGCGATCGCCCAGCTCGCGCACGTCCAGCACGTGCACGGCGCCGCCGCGGGGCCCGCGCGGGGACAGGTTGAAGTCGCGGGAGGCATCGATCAGCCAGCGGTGGAAGGTCCGCCGGGTCATCCGGCTGGACGCAGCGCCGGAGTCGCGCAAAGCGTTTCGCAGCTCGGTCGCCATCGCCCGCAACGCCTCATGGGCAGCCTGATCGCGCGCGAGCGCACGAAGCACGGCGCGCTCGAACCCGGTGCCCTCCGCACCGCGCAATTCGGGTTGGCGCACGGCGCGTGACAGGCCCAGCTCATCAAGCGCGTTCCACCAGCGGTCCAGCATCTCGCCGGCCTTGCCCTCTTCGGGGATCTGCCCGGCGATGGCGATGAGCTTGCGGCAGCGTTCGAGCAGCGCGCGAGCCGACTCACCACGTCCCTCACCTCGTCCCTCGAGCCGACGGATCAAGGCGTTGAGGCGAACGTCATAGGCCCCTCGCCCCCCCTCCGCGCCCAGCCGGTCATCCCGGACCGACGCGAGCGCCAGCAGCGAGGCGGGAGACTCGGGGGCACCGGTGGAGAGCTCCGGCAGGTAGCGGCTGGAGACGAGGCGTGCCACGTCCTCCGCGGGGAACCCATCGTCCACGAGGAGCGGGAGCTCCAGGGCGACCCGGCCCGCTGCGGTGGCATGAAGCGGCATGCCTCGTCGGATCCGACCGGGAATCCCGAGCTCCTCGAGCGCTTCGACGACCCACTCCGCCTCCTCCCCGAGATCCGGATACGCAATGGCGATCCGCTCCGGCGGCACGCCGGACGCGATGCGATCCCGTGCGATGCGCGCGAGCAACCGCGCCTCCTGCCGCGCCGTGGCAGCCCGAAGCAACTCGAGCGGCAGTTCACCGACCTCGAGGGGATCCGGAGGCGTTCCGGCGAACAGGAAACGCCCGAGGTGCCCAAGGGGCCTCCCCTCGAGCGAGAGATCGCGCTTGGCGGCCTCGACGCGCGTGAGGGTCTGCGCCCGACGCTCCAGCTCGGACAGGAACGGGTCGACGGCGCCATCGACTTCGGCGGAGAGGCCACCGGGGACCTCGACCCGCAAAGCGAGCCCTGCCCGGTCGCACTGCGCGGCCAGCTCCAGAACGAGCTCTCGACGCGACCAGGGAAAGTCGTAGAGCCCCTGGATCTCTATCTGCCCAAAGGCGCGCAACTCCGGGGGAAGGCCGTTTCGCCGCAAGAACTCCAGCGCACCGCGCGTGGCGTCCTCCCGGTCCGCGAGCTGCAGATGCGCCAGGCGCGCTTCGTACTCTTCGTAGATGCGCGCGAGGTGCCGGGCTCTGTCGATGCGCGACGCGGGGAAGCGATCCACCGCTTCGCGGAATCCCGCGGGCGAGAGTCCTCCCGATTTCGACTCGAAGATCAGATCGAGCGCGGCGCGAGCGAACGCGGGCTCCTGAACGAACGCGCCGAAGGGTCCTCCGCCCAGCTTCTTCGCCGCAGCCCACACGACGACGCGCGCGGTCGCCGGACCACAGGGTCGACGCCCCAATGAGCGCGCTCCCCCGAGCAACTCCAGGAGCTGTCCAAAAGACGCGAAGCCGGACCCGTCCACGAACCCACGGCCCTGGGCCGCGGCGTGGAGCATCGCCTCCTCCACCCGCGCCCCGTCTGGCAGCACCCTCAACGACCTTCCCGTCCGCGCCATGTGCCCAGTCTAGGCGGGGGTCCGACACTCGAATATCCTCGCGCGCATGCCTGGCCCTGGAACGGCGGTGCTCATAGCGGCGATGCTGGCAGCTGGGAGCCCCCAGCCGGCAGCTCAGGAACCAGGCGAGCGCGGCGTGTACGCCCTGAAGATGGCGCCCACCGCCGACCTCACTGTCACGGCGGCCGGTGGCGCAGCGTGGCTGATCGCGGAGTTCTTCGGGAAGAAGGCGCTCGGCCCGGCGGAGTGTCTCTGGTGCGATCGGAACCTCGACGGGGCCGACCAGCTGAATGGGTTCGACCGCTTCGGCCGGGGCGCGCGGTGGGGGTTCGACGACCAGAGAACCGCGGCGAAGCTGAGCGACGCGATCGGGTTCGTGGCGTTGCCGGCTTCAATGGTGGGACTCGAGGCGCTCGTCGCGTACCAGGATGGCGCCCTCTCGGAGACACCAAACGATCTGCTGATCATCGCCGAGGCGGCGGTGTTGTCCGCGGTGGTCAACCAGACGATCAAGTTCGTCGCGCAGCGGGAGCGCCCGTTCGTGCACGCGCTCTCGTCGGAACAGCGCCTGACCACTGCGGATCCGCACGACAACAATCTCTCCTTCTACAGCGGGCACACGAGCTTCACCTTCGCCATGGCCACCGCGGCAGGAACGGTCGCAGAGCTGCGCGGCTACCGGAACAGCTGGCTTGTGTGGGCGGTGGGAATGCCGCTCGCGGGACTGACCGGCTATCTCCGCATGGCGGCGGACAAGCACTACCTCAGCGACGTGCTGGTCGGTGCGGCGGTGGGCTCCGCCTTCGGCGTGGGGGTGCCACTGCTGCTTCATCCACGGAACGGACGCCTCAATACCGGCCCGGTGACGCTGCGCGTCGTGCCCTCGGCAAATGGCGTGGGCGTGGTCGGCAGCTTCTAGGCAAGCGGGCAGGCGCCCATCGCCGCTGAAGCATCAACGGTTGGTGGTCCACACGGTCCCGGGGTATGCAGCCGGGCCATGAAGAACTCCGCCCCGAGCATCGCCTCGGCACCGGCCAGTACCGGCACGATGCCGCGCCAGATCCCGTTCATCATCGGCAACGAGGGTTGCGAACGCTTCAGCTTCTACGGGATGCGGAACATCCTGACCATCTTCCTGGTCGGGTACCTGCTCGTGGACATGCCCGAGGAGATGCGGGAGGGGCATGCCAAGGACCTGTTCCACATCTTCGTGATGGGCGTGTACTTCTTCCCGCTCCTCGGCGGCTGGCTCGCGGATCGGTGGCTCGGGAAGTACCGGACCATCCTGTACCTGAGCCTGCTGTACTGTGTGGGCCACGCCTTCCTCGCCGTCTTCGAAGCCAACAAGGCGGGGTTCTATACGGGGTTGTTCCTGATCGCCCTCGGATCGGGCGGCATCAAGCCCTGCGTCTCGACCTTCGTCGGCGACCAGTTCGATTCCACGAACAAGCACCTCGCCCGGTTCGTCTATGACGGATTCTACTGGATCATCAACTTCGGCTCGTTCTTCGCGTCGCTCCTGATCCCGTACA
Organism: Myxococcaceae bacterium; assembly: GCA_049589315.1. Classification (GTDB taxonomy): domain Bacteria; phylum Myxococcota; class Myxococcia; order Myxococcales; family Myxococcaceae; genus JBAWAM01. The sequence goes on along the minus strand of JBAWAM010000135.1, from coordinate 11,430 downwards.
CCCTGGACAATTATGGCCCGTCGATCGCGTTCGGCATTCCGGGCGTCCTGATGTTCATCGCCACGATCATCTTCTGGTTGGGCCGGAACCACTACGTGCACATGCCGCCGTCGCCGAAGGATCCGCACTCGGTCACCAACGTGGTGCGCACCGCGCTCACCACGAAGAAGGACGGTGCCGGTCGTCCCGGCCTGGCCCTGGCGGTCATCGGGATCGTGCTCGCAGTCGCCGCCCTCGGCACCTTCCCGTGGATCGGAGTGGTCGCCGCCATCTGTCTGGCCATCGTGCTCCTGCTCACCTTCGGCGGAATCGGCGTGTACCTGCAGCTCGATCGCGCGCGCGGCCACCACCCTGACTCCGACGTGGATGGCGTTCGGGCCGTGCTTCGCCTGCTGGTGATTTTCGCGCTGGTCACCCCCTTCTGGTCGCTGTTCGATCAGAAAGCCTCGACCTGGATCATCCAGGGGAAGGCCATGCAGCTCCCCGGATGGAGCTGGTTCACCAACCCAGCGCAGATGCAGTCGCTCAACCCGATGCTGGTGATGGCGCTGATCCCGTTCAACAACCTGGTCCTCTACCCCATGCTGGAAAAGCTGGGCGTCCGGGTCACCCCGCTGCGCCGGATGACGGCGGGAATCGCCTTCTCCGGCCTCGCGTGGATCGTGGCGGGCCTCTTCCAGCTCTCGATGGATGGCGGCACGAACCTGGACATTCTCTGGCAGTCCGTTCCATACGCGCTGCTCACCTTCGGCGAGGTCCTCGTCTCCGCCACCGGACTCGAGTTCGCCTACTCCCAGGCCCCGGCCAAGGTGAAGGGCGTGCTGATGAGCTTCTGGTCGCTCTCGGTGACCGTCGGAGGCCTCTGGGTCCTGCTGGTGAATGCGGCCGTGCGCAACAAGGCGGTCGAGTCGCAGATCGCCTCCACTGGAATGGGCGTGACCGCGTTCCAGATGTTCTTCTTCGCCGGCTTCGCCTTCTTGGCGGCGATCGCCTTCGGGCTCTACGCCCGCCGCTACAAGATGGTGGACCACTACCGGACCGCCGCGGCCTGAGTCTCAGAATCCGCGCACTTGCCTCACCTCCCCGGGGTTTCCATCACTTCATTCCTGTGACAAGTAGTCGTCCTGCGACCATGGTCCGTTTCCCACTTGCAGTGCTGATTCCGGCGTACAACGAGGGTCCCCGCCTCGTTGGCACGCTCACCGAGCTCGGCAGGTTCATGTCCGAGCATGGATGGCGGGGGGATGCCGTCGTCGTGGATGACGGCTCCCGCAACGCAGTGGATCGCGCTTCGCTCCCTCGCCTCCCGAACTTGCGGGTCCACCTGCTCCGCCATCCGATCAACCTGGGGCAGGGCGGAGCGCTCCAGACGGCGGTCGACTTCGCGCGCGATCACCTGGGCGCCGAAACCTTCGTCACGCTTGATGCGGACGGGCAGCATGCGCCGAGCGACATGCCGCGAATGATCCACGCGCTCGAGTCCGCCGACATCGTGTTCGGGTCGCGCTTCGCCGGCGTGGAGAGCGCCACCATGCCGAGCTCGCGCCGCCTGCTGCTCCGTGCCGCCAGGACCTTTGAGCGCGCGCTCACCGGTCTTCGGTTGACCGACGCGCACAACGGTTATCGGGCCTTCAACCGCGCCACCGCCTCCGTCCTCGCACTTCGCCAGAACCGGATGGCCCATGCGACCGAGTTCAAGCAGACCGTCGCTCGTCACCGGCTCCGCTACGCGGAGGTCCCGGTCCAGGTCACGTACTCGGACGAGACCCTCGCAAAGGGCCAACGCAACACGGGCAGTCTGATGATCCTCCGCGACCTTCTCCGCGCATACCTCTTCAACGGCTAGCCCATGTTTGTCTGGATCTTCGGCGCATTCCTTCTGCTGCTCGTCGTGATCGACGCCATCTTCCTGCCCGGCGCTGCGCGCAGGTCGCGTCGGCTGATGACCATCGTCTTCATCGTCGCCGGCGTCTTCGCGGTGTACCAGGAACCACTCTTCGCCCTGACGGAGCGGCTCGGCGTCGGTCGCCCCGTCGACATGATCCTCTACTTCGTCGTGGTGATCCTCGTGCGCGAGTTGTTCATAAGCCGGGCACGTCACACCCAACTGGAGGAGCGGCTCACCCAGCTCGTCCGCGCCGAGGCGATTCGGGACGCGTGGTCGCAGGGCACTGCGGAGCAGTCAGAAGAGCGGCACCGCTCAGCGGGCTGATCCTGGCGCGATCCGGTTCATGGTGAAGGTCACTGCGGCGCTGCTCGGCCTGCGACTGCGCTCCCTGATGGGCGGACTGGGCTGACGCCGTCGTCCTGAGCCACCGGCTCCGGGGCGTCCTCCTCCCGCTGCAGGTGCACGACGAACTGCATCGTGGCCGGCTGGCCCGAACGCGTGCACGGCAGCGGCAGGTATCGCAGATAACCTTCGATGCAGGTGCTCAGGATCTGGACGCTGCGCTCGGCCGCGAAGTGGGCGGAGGTGATCTCGCCCGCCGGCGAGATGTCGAACTGAACGGGGAACCGGACCGGCGCCCGAAGCCGGGTGGTGGCGTAGCAGAGCGCGAGCCACGGGCGCACGCCGACGAGCGCGCGCTCGCTCAGCGCCGGATCGGTGCTCTGAAGCTCTTCGATCTTCGCGATCACCCTCGAGCCGTCCTGCGTCAGCGCGTCCAGCTCCGGAGTGTCACGGACCTCGATCGCGAGCCGGCGGTCCGCTGAACCGGGTTCGAAGGTCATCTGCAGCGCGGCGTCGCAGTGACAGCGGAGCTGATCGTGCTCGGCCGGATCCCGCCAGGATTGCGCCTGGCACGCGGCGACCTTCCCGTCGCGACCAATCTCGAGCACCAGGAGATCAGGACCCGTGGGGAGCACGCCTCGCTCGTGGCACTTCGCGAAGGCGGAGCTCCAGGGCTGGAGGTCCTCGAGCTCAGGCTCATCGTCCCAGTCACCGCGCGCACGGACGCCGGTGAAGTCGATCGGGTTCTCCGGTCGTCCCGCTTCGGGCTCGGCAGGAGATGCGTCCTGAGCGACGACGACATGCGTTGCCTTGAGGGACTGTGCCGCCTCTTCCCAGTCTTCGAACTCTTCGGGTTTCGACACCTCCGCCGTCCAGGTGGCCAGCGGCGCTTCACCCGGCCGCGCCGCGGAGACGGTCAACTGGCACCGCTTCGCCGAGCAGTCCGCCACCGCTTGCGCCCGCACGGCGTCAGGCAACGCGCGGGTCAGCACCTCATCGAGCGAGGGCTCGGCCGCGCAAACCGGACCGTCCGCAGCGATCCGCTTTTCCAGCGCATCCTTCCGGAGCGCCGCCACCTGCTCGAGCGGCACCACATCGAGCGCCACCTGCCCCTGGGTCGCCAGGTATCGCGCCACCCACCGTTCCAGGCGGGCGCGCTCCTTGTCGACCAGCGGCGCCCGAACCAGCCGAAGCGGGAGCACCACGACAGGGGCCCCTGCCCTCTTCGGAATCTCGATGACGACCTCCGCCTTGTGGGGAGGAGCAGGGGGCACCTGGAGGCCCGGCGCGTGGTGCGTGCACGAGGACAGCCCGGCGACGAGGACCCACGGAACCCAACGCGTCATGGTCCATGCGCTATCAGGCGTCGCGGCCAGGTCGCAAGCAGGTGGCCAGCGGATCGCAGCCCGCTCGACGTTCAGGCGCAGTGGGGCTTCAAAATGCTCGTTGCTCGGTTCGCACCGTGAATTCGACGTGGGCAAGCGGCCGGGCGTCGCCAGGACGGTGGAGGGTCAGGCGGTGCTGGCCCTTTCGCGCGGGCACCCGACCGACGAAGGGCGGCTCGAGCGAGAAGAGGAGCTCGCCGTTCAGGCGCACCTCCAGCATGCCCTCACCCGGAGCGGCACGGATCCGGACCGGGAGGGTCTGATCCTCGAGCGGCAGATCCGGGAACAGCAGGTATTCGGCACCGGACGCGGGGAGCACGAACCGGAGCGCATCGTCCCCCGTGGGTTCCGCCTCCGGTGCGCGCCCACGGCACAGCGCTGCGAGCCACGGCTCCCGCGCGAGCCCCTCGGCTCGTGCCCAGTCGTAGTAGTCCGGCCCGAAGTCGGTGACCGCGCCTCGGGGACCGGCGAGCTCGGCGCAACGACGGGCAAGATCGGGATCGAGCTCCCGCGCGATCGGCGCGTGCATCGCGCAACTGTGCGAAGGCGCCGCCCCCCGCGCGAACACCTCGTCCATTCCGGCGGGACAGTGCTCGGTGGCGCGTTCGCCGGAGAGTGGACAGATGCGCGCGCGCTCGAGCAGCTTCGAAGGCACCAGCGGCGCAGGGGCCATCCCGCGCATCGCGTGAAGGATGACCTCGCGGAAGATCGGCCCGGCGCCGCTGATGCCGGACACGCCCTGCATCGGGCTGCCGTCGAAGTTCCCTGCCCACACCGCCACCGTGCGCTCGCGGGTGTACCCCACGGTCCAGTTGTCCGCGTAGCCCTTGGAGGTGCCCGTCTTCGCCGCGACGGGGAATGGCAACCGCAGCACGCTGTCGAGCCCGAACGCCCTGCCCCGCGCGTCATTGTCGGCGAGAACGTCCGTGACCAACGCGACCGGCACTTCGGCGGCGAAACGACGGGGTACGAGCTCGTCGGAAACGGGCAGCTCGGTTCCATCGGGGCGGAGCGCTCGGCGCACCACGCGAAGCGGACGCAGCACCCCGCCGCGCGAGAGCCCGGCGTATGCCCGCGCGGCATGCCACAGCGACACCTCGCCATCCCCGAGCACCAGGCCCAGGCCGTAGTGCTCGCTGCCCTTGTCGAGCGAATCGAAGCCGGCCTGGCGAAGGGCCCTCAGCAACCGCTCTGGGCCGAGCTGCTCGGCCACCCTCACCGCTGGAACGTTGTAGCTGTTCGCGAGCGCTTCACGCGCCCGGATCGGGCCGTGCGTGCGCCGATCATAGTTCTCGGGGCTGTAGACGCCGCTGCGCCCGGCGAACTGGGCCTCGGTGTCCGCCAGCACCGTCGCCGGGGTCATGCCCGAAGAGAACGCCTCCACATACGCGAACGGCTTGAGCGCGGAACCGGGCTGCCGACGCATCTGGACACCATCGTTCTGGCCCTCGTGCTCCACGTCGAAGAAGTCCGCCGATCCGACGTAGGCGAGCACTTCGCCGGTCCGGTTGTCGACGGCGATGGCCGCGGCGGAGCCAACGTTCTTCTCTCCCAGCCGCCGGATCTCCTGGGCGACGGCCTGCTCGACCGACGCCTGCAGTTCGGGATCGATCGTCGTCTCGATCGAGGTCGCCTCGCCCAGCCCCCACGCGTCCAGGTTTCGCGCCACGTACTCGACCAGGTGCGGCGCCCGGAAGGTGGACGAGAACGCGTGCAGATCGAGCGGAGCTTCCTTCTCGCGTGAGGCGTCCTCCGGCGAAACCGCCCCGGTTCGCACCAGCCGATCCAGCACCCACCGGCGACGCGCCTCCAGCCGCGCAGGCCGTCGATACGGGTCGTACGCGGTCGGCCCTCGCGGGATCGCGGCCAACACGGCCGCCTGACCCAGCGAGAGAAACTGCGTCCGTCGCGCGAAGTAGAGCTGCGACGCCGCCTCGATCCCGAACGTCCCGTTCCCGAAGGGGATGCGATTCAAATACTGCGTGAGGATCTCCTCCTTCGTCAGGTGCAACTCGAGTCGCATCGCCCAGAGCGCTTCCTGCACCTTCCCCGCCAGGGTGCGCCTGCGCGGCACCAGCACCCGCGCGAGCTGCTGGGTCATGGTGGAGCCGCCCGCGACGATCCTCCCGGCGCGCAGGTTGCTCCACGCCGCCCGGGCGATGGCCAGTGGGTCCACGCCGGGGTGCGAGAAGAAACGCTCGTCCTCGGCAGCGATGAAGGCAGCGCGGAGGTGCGCAGGAATCTCCTCGCCCGGGATCGGGGTCGACCGCCCATCCTGGCGTGATCGGAGTTCCCGCAGCAGATGTCCGCCGCGGTCGAGGATCCTCACGGAGGAAACCGGTCGATAGTCGAGCATCCCCTCCGGGAGGGGTTGAGCAATCCAGAGCGCCGACGCGGCGAGCGCCAGGCCGAGCACTCCGCCCACCGCCACCGCGCCGCGGCGAATCCACTGCCGCAGGCGGGACGAAGGGCGAGGCGAAGGAGGCTCGGCGACCGCGCTCACCGGCGGGAGACCTCCGACGGGATGAGGACCTCGAACGTGCCGCCCTCGGAGCGACCGAACACCTCCGGCTCGTACATCAGCTCGCCCTTCGCCGGCTTGAGCAGGAACGTGCCCGGCGTGGTGGCGCGCGCGACGAACGAGCTGACGTGCACGCCCGGCGGCAGGTGGTCTGCGAAGAGCACCACGCGCGAATCACGCTGTTCGACGTGGTTGAAGGGCGACCAGAACGAGTACGCCCAGGGGTTCTGGTCGGCATCGACCTGGTCTTCGGCGCTCTCGTACTCGTAGCCCTCCTCGGAGGCTTCGGCTTCCGGCGACTGCGTCTGCCGGGCGGTCGTCGCCAATGAGGTGTCCACCGGCTCGAGCCCCGCGGGGAGCGGGACCTCGACCACGGCGTAGTGTCGCTCCTGGTTGGTGGCGACGCGCACGCGCACCCGGACCAGGTCTCCCGCGTAGAACCGCGTCGCCTGGCCACCGCCTTCGTACGGCTCGAACCATCGCTGCACGTAGAGGCCGCTCTCCAGCGAGGTCATCGGCAGCTTCTTCGGCGCGTAGCGCAGCAACGCCGAATAGTAGAGCACCCCCTGCCCGTCCTTCTTGAAGGTCAGCTTCTTGTCCTCGCCGCCGGTCTTCTGGAGCAGGTCGCTCATCGGGACCTGCTGCGTCTTCACCGCGGTGGAGCGTCCGCGGAACTCGTCCTTTGCGATCGGATTCGATCCCAGCAGCACGGTAGCGACGTAGTCCGGCGTCTCCTTCTCCTTCACCCGCACCACCTCGGTGAGTCCGAGCAGGCTGAACGCGGCCTCCTGGGTGCTCCGCCAGCGCCCCGCCTGCCGAACGCCGGTGAGGTAGTGGGCGATCTTCGAGACGTACGGGTGGTCCGGCGAGATCGTCGCCAGTGTCTGCAGCACCGCTCCGGTGGTCCGGGTGTCCGATTGCCACAGCGCCGCGTAGGTCTGCCCGTGCACCTCCTCGAAGTGCACGCCCTTCGGAGACTCCTTCGCGTGGTTGAGGATCTCCTGGAGCAGCTGCCGCGCCTGCTCCCGGTTTCCCCCGCCGACGAACATCGCGTCCGCCAGCAGCGCCTGTGAGAACAGCGACAGATCCTTCCTCTTCGCATGGAACTGCCCGTAGTAGCTCGCCTGCGGCCTGCCGGTGCGCGCGAGGACCCAGGACGCGAACACGCGGGTCTCATCCGGGCAGGACCGCTCGCACGGGTTGCAGCCGCCGCCGGCGACCTTCGTCAGGTACTTCTGGGCGCGGTTGAGCGTCTCGGGCCCTACGTCGTAGCCGACCTCTTTCGCCCGGAAGAGCGCCATCGTCGCCCAGGCCGACGCGTGCGAGCTCGGGCAGGAGTCGTTGGACCAGTAGCGGAATGCGCCGTCCTCGTTCTGCAGCGCGACCATCGAGCGGACGGTCTTCCGGATCACCTCGTCGGGATCCGGCTCGTTCGTCGCGTCCAGCGGGTCGAAGAGATAGCTGCGGAAGAACGCGTTGAGCTCACGCTCGGCATCGAGCTGCTTCTTGTCGGGCCCGGTCCACGGGATGCCGAACTTCGGCGCGAGCTCCCGGAGCGCCACGAATGGAATGAGGCGCGACGCCTCCTGCTCGAGGCAGCCATAGGGGTACTCCACGAGCTGACGGAAGCCCTCCTGGAAGTTCCCCATCGCGGTGGACGCAAGGGTGACCTCGAGCCCGCCGATCTCCGGCCGCGCGTCCTTCGGGGGCACCAGCCCTTCGACGCGCTGGTCTCGTGTGTCGCCGTAGGTGGCGACCGCCTCGATGCCCACCGGCAGCTCGATCGGGATCTTCTGCTCGACGCCGTCGCTCTCCGCGCCCCGCTGCACCTTGAAGCGGAACGTGGCGATGCCCGGCCGCTCCGCGGTGAACTTGAAGCGGACCTCGCGCGGATTCCCCTCGGACACCTCGGCTTTCCGTTCCGAGGGTCCGAGCAGCTTCGCGTTCTCCGCCTGGGCAGTGACGGTCACGTCGCCCGCACCCGCGCCGTGGCTGTGCACCACCACGCCGGCTTCGAACTCGTCACCGAGCCGGGCGAACCGGGGCAGCGCCGCCAGCGCCAGGAGCGGCTTGCTCACCCGGATGGCGCGATCGCCGGATCCGAACCGTTCGTCCTTCGAGACCGCCACAGCCATCACCCGGAACTCGGTGAGGTTGTCCGGGAGCTTGAAGGTCACCCGCGCCTTCCCCTGGGCATCGGTGCCAACGTCCGGCTTGAAGATGACGGTCGTCTTGAAGTTGCCGCGGAAGCCCGAGCCTTCACCGGAGACGTCCGCGCCGCCGCCGCCCTGCTCCTCGCCCTTCTCTCCGTAGGCGCGACGGCGCACGAGGTGGATGAGCGGCTCGCCCAACCGCGTCGACAGCGGGCGCTCGGGATAGATCGACTCGATCGGGTCCGGCGTCTGGTAGCCGGTGAGCCGCAGGACCGACTCGTCGACCACGTACACGGTGAGCTCGGAGGGGACGCCCCTTCCGGCGTGGTCCTTCACGGCGAGCTCGACTGCCACCTCAGCTCCGGGGCGGTACTCCTCGCGCGCCGTCTGGATGTCCACCGCGAGCCGCTTCGTCGAGCGCTCCACCGGGAGCTTCACCAGGCCGACCCGGGCCGCAGGCCTGCCGGGGTCGTCGCCGGTCTCCATTCCCCCCTCGACCACGCGGGGGCGGATCACCAGCACGCCGACATAGACGTTCGGCACCATGGCCTCGGTGATCGGCACGTCGACCGTCTTGACCGATCCCTCGAGCGAGATCTCGCGGCGTTCGAGCACCCCCTCGCGCTCGATGGTGAGCAGTGCGCGCGCCTTCGGGTAGGGAGACTTGATCAGCACCTTCGCGACGTCTCCCACGTCGTAGCGGGTCTTGTCGGGCACCAGCTCGATGCGCTCGGTGTCGTTGCGCTGCCACGCGACGAAGCCCGGCCCGGTCACGTACACGCCGATGCTCGCGGTGTGCGTGCGCTTCGCGTCGTCCGCCACGGAGGCGCGCGCGATGTAGAACCCGGACTGGCCCGGCTTGAACGTGCACTGCACCGGCGCATCGCCACGGCTCTGGAGCGAGCAGGTGTGGACCTTCTCCTCCGCGGGTTCGCTGATCGTGCTGAAGCCGCCGCTGGCGTCCTTCTGCCGGACCGACTTCCACGTGCGGCGGAGGATCTCCACGTCCACGCTGCGGCCGGCGGTGCGCTTGCCGTGGATATCCGTGACGAGCACGTCCACCGGGACCTCGTCGGAGGCCTGACGGAACCCCGTCGGCCCGCGCAGGCCCACGTAGTACGCCGCAGGATGGACGGTGACGGTCGCGCGATTCGCCACCGTCTGACGATTGACGTCCTCGACCTCCGCCTCGACCGTGTATCCATAGGTCCGCGCGCCCGGCGCCTCCACCGCGCCCGACTCGAAGGTGAAAGCGCCCTTGTCGTCGACCAGACCGTCACCGGAACCGAAGAACCCGGAAGCGTCCGCCGGAGCGCCGTCGTCCCACCACCAGGTCTCCTGCCCGAAGGTGAAGCCCTCATGGCCCGCGGGCGCGAAGGCCCGAGAGCTGCGATGCACCGACCAGCGCACCTTCGCGTCGTTCATCGCGCCGCCGAAGAGATAGCGCGCGAACACCGTCGCCTTCAGGGTGTCGCCCGCGACGAGCTCCTTCTGCCCGGCCTGCACGTCGACCTTGAACTGCGGCGCGCGGTACTCCGCGACCTGGAACGAGCCGTTGAACGAGAGCGGTCCGCCGGGCGCATTGCCCTGGGCTTCGATGTTCCACCAGCCCGTGGGCGCCTCCTTCGCAATGTCGACCTCCGCGCTGAAGGTGCCGTACGAGGTGACCTTCACCGGCACCTTCTTCACCTCTTCGCCGCGGCCATCGCGAACGATCAGCGTCAACTCCGAGGCCTCGGAGGGCGACTTCAGCGCACCCACGGAGCGGTACCTCGCGAGTCCCTTCACGTAGACCTTGTCCCCCGGCCGGTAGATCCCCCGGTCGGTGAAGACGAACCCGCTCGAGATGGGCACCTGGCCCTCCCACCCCTGCGCGACGTTGAAATCCCACGGGCTCACGCCGTCGGACCACTCGCTGCTGGACACGCCGGTGTCCGCTCCGACGGAGGCGGCTGCCATCGCGAACGGGGACTCCCACGGGTAACGCGAGTCGAACCCCATCTGAACCGCGCCGGGCGCATCGGCGATGCCCTCGGCGTTGGTCACGCCCGTCCAGCGGACCTGCCCCTTGTGGTCGAACACCGAGACCGTCGCGCTCGGAACCGGCTCCCCCTTCGAGAGGTCGGTCACCCAGACCATCGATTTGGCCGGACCAAGCTTGAGGTGCGCGGCGAGGTTCGTGACCTGCACGATCACCGCGTGCCCCCCCGACGGTCGCCACTCCAGGTCGGGCGAGTCGACCCTGACCAGCGCCAGTCCGGTCTTCGCGTTTCCGAAGATCCTCGACAGGTCGATCGGGTGAACCCGCTTCTCGTTGCGGTCGTAGCCCAGATTCACGGACTCCGAGACATCGGGCGGTCGCGCGAGGAGCGGCCCGTCCTCGTACGGAGGCTTCGCCAGCACTGCGGCCATCTCCTGTTGGGAGAGGTTCCAGAGCGAGACGTCGAGCCTTCGGAGGTTGACCACCTCGACGGGCAGCTTCGGACCGCTGCCGGCTTCCACCAGGGCGTTCCGACCGCCGGTGTGAAGCGCCGGGGCGAGGTCGTTTGTCTCCGCCTCACCGGAGAACCGCTGCGACGTGATCTGGCCGAAGACGTCCCTGACCCCGGCATCGACCTCGATCTTGTAGCGCTTGCCCGGGACGAACTTTCCGGGCAGCGCGACGTACGGCCCCATCGCTGCGTCGTGCGCGGGCGTCGGCGCCCAGGCGCGCGCTCTTTGCCAGTCGAGCTCCACCGTCGGGGTGATCTTCACCTTTCCTTCGAGGGACTTCACGTCGACCTCGTTGGTGGTGCTGAGGATCAGCGGGCCATAGGGACAGCGATAATCGCCCGTGCACATCCGCGACGCGGTGAGCTGCAGCGGGCCGTAGGTGCGCCACGCCAGCTCGAGGTCGTTCGTGAGTGAGAGCGGCCCCTGGGCGCCCTGGAGTCCCGCGTCGACGACCAGCCTGACAGCGCGGTCGGTGGGGAAAGGCTTCTCGCTCCCGAGCTCGTACCGGGTCTGCTGGTTCCGGAATCCACGCGCCTCGTCGTCCATTCGCGCGAACCGGCGAGGATGCGCCTGGGTCTCTTCGGCGCGACGTTCGTCGGCGATCGAGACCTCCTTCAGCACCTTCACCGGACGCGGCTGAGTCTCCCC
>JBAWAM010000134.1:0-7372 GCA_049589315.1 Myxococcaceae bacterium | reverse complement strand
CCCTTCATGTCGGTGCAGGCCATGAGGGTGACGCTGCGATCTCCGTAGGTGTCCCCGTCGGCATCCGCATAGAGCGTGAAGAACAGGCCGTCGTCGGGCTGCCCGTCGCAGTCTTCGTCCTGACCATCGCAGGTCTCCGTTGCCAGGGGATTCACGTCCTTGTTCGCGTCGTTGCAGTCTTCGGCGTTCGTCACGTAGCCGGCCGGCGCGCTGCAGGCCTGAAGGCTCGAGCCCTTGTTCCCGTAGCCATCTCCGTCCTCGTCCCGGAAGTAGAACGGCCCGACCTCCTCGTCGCGTTGTCCATCGCAGTCGTCATCTACGCCGTTGCACACTTCTTCCGCCTTCGGGGAGATCGCGTTCGCAGCGTCGTTGCAGTCGTCTGCGTTGCCGACGTATCCGACGGGCTGGTCACAGGCGGTCAGGAGCTTCGCCGGGTCGCCGAAGCCGTCGGCATCCGCATCGAGGAACCACTTGTTCGCCTCGAGCCCCTCGTCGATCGATCCGTCGCAGTTGTTGTCCATCCCGTCGCACGCCTCTTCCAGGCCGGGCGCGACCGTGGCCAGGTTGTCGTCGCAGTCCCGGGCTTCGGCCACCCACCCGTCGGGGCGATTGCACGCGAGGACCCTGACCCCCGGGTCTCCGTGGCCGTCGTCGTCATTGTCGCGGTACCAGGCCGGGCCCACGTTGTCGTCGATGCTGCCGTTGCAGTCCTGGTCGCGGCCGTCGCAGATCTCCGCGACGCCGGGATGGATCTCCGGGTCCCGGTCATCGCAGTCACTGTTCAGGAGCAGGGTGGACGCGACGAAACCGTCGGCATCTTCATCGCGGGCGGACAGGGTGATGCGCACCTCTTTCACGCCCTCGGTGATCGTCACGGGGGCCTCTTCGCGCACGAAGACCCGGTCGTTGGCGCAGGCGCCCTCCAGGGCCTCCGCCCGGACCTTCAAGTCTGTGCCCCAGTCCGACTTGCGGTACACCGCGAAGACGAGCTCCTTCTCCCGGACCGGTTGCTCCTGTTCGAGCTCGAGCTCCACCGCTCCGCTCTCACCGGCCGAGGAGTCCCAGGCGGACAGCTTCACGCAGCCGGGTGAGAACCCCTTCCACGACACGGTGACCCGGGCGGCGCCGGTCGGAGCATTGGAGCAGCCCGCGTAGGCGAGGACGAACAGGGCGGGAATGAGGCGTCGCAGCATGGGCCCCATTCTCGCCTGTCTTGCCCCTTTCAGCCTAGCGGGTCCGTTTCAGCCAGCGTGCAAGGCGGATCTTCCGCACCCGGCCGCCGAAGAGATACCAGGTGGTGACCGCCCCGAAGAGCGCGGCGGCGCAGGCGATCCCGATGACCCCCATCACCGGCACTCCGCCGACCTCCCAGGGGCTGCGGGCGAACGAGATGAACGCGCCCACGATGAACCCGCACGCGCACAGCCCGAGGAAGGCGATCGCCGCGATGGAGCGAAGGTTGGCATTCATCTTCTCGAGCTGATCCGCCCGGACGGTCACGGAGAACTTCCCGGCTTCGAGGTCGAGCAGGATCTGCGAGAGCTGCACGGGAAGGTCCGAGGCGAAGCTCTGCAGCCGCAGCAGGGTCTTCATCATCCCGCCCTGCAGCTGGCTCGGGTCGTACCTGCCGGCGAGGAGTTCCTTGGCGTAGGGCAGCGCCAGCTCTCCTATGTTCAAGTCGGGGGAGAGCCCCCGGAGCACACCCTCCACGCTGACCGAGGCGCGGGAGAGCAGGGCGTACTCGCGCGGGACCCGGATCCGGTACTTCACCGCGAGGTCGAACAGGTCGCGCAACAGGCTGGTCGCGTCGATGCCACCCAGGGTCGACGGCAGGTAGCGGTTGAGGATCCCGTCGATGTCATCGCGGAAGCCGATCAGATTGGCCCGGGAGTCCGGCGCGCCGACCCGGTACAGGATGCGGGCCACCGACTCCGCGTCCTTCAGGGCGATGGCCATGATCAGCGAGATCAACGTCTGCTGCATGGGCCGGGTGACGCGGCCGACGATGCCGAAGTCGATCAGCGCGATCACGTCGTCGTCCAGCACCAGGATGTTCCCCGGGTGTGGGTCCCCGTGGAAGACGCCGTCCTCGAAGAGCTGACGGAACGACGACTCCACCAGGTTGCGGGCGATCTTGTGCCGGTCGTGCTTCGTCGGGTCGATCTGGCTGATCTTCGTCCCCCGGATGAACTCCAGGGTGAGCAGCGTCCGGCTGGAGAGGTCCTCGAACACCCGCGGAACTTTCAAATATGAGCGGTCCCGGTGGTTGAAGCGGAACTCCCGGATGTTCGACGCCTCGTTGAGGAAGTCGAGCTCCTCGAGGATGGCCTTCTCGAACTCCTCGATGATGCCGGTGGGGCTGTAGATTCCCGTCTCCTCCACCACCGCCTCCAGCAGCCGGGCGAGGTAGTGCAGCACCGAGAGATCTCCGCGGATCCGTTCGGTGATGCCCGGCCGCTGGACCTTCACCACCACTTCGTCGCCCGCCTTCGTCACGGCTCGATGCACCTGGGCGATCGACGCGGCGGCGAGCGGCTCGGCGTCGATCGACTGGAACAGCGCCTTCGGATCCTGCCCCAGCGCATCCCGGATCTGCTGCGCCACCTCGTCCGGCGGGATGGGCGCGACGTTGTCCTGGAGCGTGGACAGCTCCTCGATGAATTCGGCAGGGAGCAGGTCCGCGCGGGTCGAGAGGATCTGCCCGAGCTTGACGAAGGTCGGCCCGAGGTCGTTCAACAGCATCCTGAACCGCCGGGCCACCGAAGCGCGGCGGATCTCGGGCGAGACCTCGACCTGCTCCTTGCGGCCGAGGAGCTTCCAGGTCCCGGTGCGTTCGATCAGGTCGGCAAAGCCATGGCGCCCGGCGATCACGGCGATTTGCCGGACGCGGTTCAGGTCCTGGAAGGCTTCTCGAATCATGCGGTCTCTACGCTTCCGGCTGCGGGCTTCTTCGTCAACAGCCGGAGGATCAGGAACCCTGCAATCGCGGAGAGCGCCGAGCCCACCAGGATGCCGAGCTTGGCCTCGTCCAGAAGGCGCGGGTCGTCCGGGAAGGCCAGGCCGGCGACGAAGAGGGCCACGGTGAACCCGATGCCGCCGACCACCGCCACGCCCCACACCAGCGACGGGCCGGCGTTCCCGGGAGACGGCGCCAGCTTCAGCTTCACTGCCGCCCAGGTGAAGGCGAAGATCCCGAGCTGCTTGCCAATGAAGAGCCCGGCGGCGACGCCCAGCGGGACCGGATCCAACAGGGTGGACAGGGAGGTCTGCCGCAGGTCCACGCCCGCATTGGTGAGCGCGAACACGGGAATGATCAGGTAGGTCACGTACGGGTGCAGGAAGTGGACGAAGCGGTTGAGCGGTGGCTCCAACTCCTCGAGCCGCTCCTCGATCTGCAGCACCTCCTCCTGCGCGACGTTCTCCTCGCTCGGCTTGCTCAGAATCCCGGCGACGTAGCCGTGCAACTCCTCGAGCACCGATCGAGCACTGAGGCGGACTCGCGCCGGGACGAACAGTCCCAGCAGCACGCCCGAGATGGTGGCGTGGATGCCGGCGTGGTGAATGCAGTACCAGAGCAGGGCGCCCATGATGAGCCACGCCAGCCCGCTGCGGACGTGCATCCGCATCATCACGAAGAGGATGACGACCAGTCCGGCCGAGGCGGCCAGCCACTCCACGTGGACGCCGGAGCCATAGAACAGGGCGATCACGATGATGCCGCCCATGTCGTCGAAGATGGCCAGCGCGGTGAGGAAGACGATCAGCGCCCAGGGGATCCGATCCTTGAGCACCGTGACCAGCCCGATCGCGAAGGCGATGTCCGTGGCCATGGGAATGGCCCAGCCGCTCATGGCGGGTGTGCCCCAGTTGAACGCGGAGTAGATCAGGGCCGGAGCGATCATCCCGCCCACCGCAGCGATCGCGGGAAGCAGGGCGCGGTCCAGCGTGCGCAGCTCGCCGATGGCCAGCTCGCGCTTGATCTCCATGCCGACGACGAAGAAGAAGATCGCCATCAACCCGTCGTTGATGAGGGCGTGGAGGCTGAAGGTCGACGTCGAGCCGCCGAGGGTGAGCGCGATCGGGAAGTGGACGAGGTGCTGGTACGCGTCCCCGAAAGGCGAGTTCGCCCACGCCAGGGCCAGCACCGTCGCGCCCAGCAGCAGGAAGCCGCCCGCCGCCTCGTGATGGAAGAACTCCTGCAACGGCCGGATGATCGTCTCGAACAGCGGGCCGCGCGGCTTCGGGTCGACGGATGCCATCGGGACCCCCTATCTACCCCGTGACGTGAAGCTACGCGCCGAAATCGACGCGCTGCACGCCTTCGTCGTACCGCGCGCCTTCATACACCTGCCACGCCGCCGCGAGATCCTGCGAGGGCAGGCCGACGCCGGAGAAGAGGGTGACCTCGGACGGTGAGGTCCGCCCCGGCGCGGCGCCCAGAAGGACCTCGCCCAGCTCCGCAGCGATGACCGAGCCATCAAGGTGGGCGCGCTCGAGCAGGTCGGACGCCAGCGTCCGCTCGCGGTCGTCGCAGAACAGGCGGGTCTGACGGATGAGGTTGGCCGCGAGCCCGGGCAGGTCGGCCTCGTCCATGCCCAGCGCGGTGACGTGCGTGCCCGGCGCGAGCATGCCGGGAAAGAGCAACGGCTCCGGGCCGGCCAGGGTGGAGACCACGATGTGGGCGTCCGCGATGGCGGCCTCCACCGTGTCCTCCACCCGGACCGGGAGGGACAGGGCGGTCCACAGCTCGTGGGCGAAGACGTGGGCGCGCGCCGGATCCGGGTCGTACACGCGCAGGTGCTGGAGCGAGCGGACCAGGCGCAGGCTCTTGATCTGGACGCGGCTGAAGGGCGTCGCGCCCAGAACCGCCACGTGGGTGGCGCCCGGGACCGCCAGCGCGTCGGCGGCGATCGCGCCGACCAGGCCCGCCCTCAGTCGGGTGAGGTGGTCCGAGTCCATGACGGCGAGCAATGCGCCGCTGTGGAGGTCGTGGAGCTGGAGCACGCTGCGCGTGTCCGGCTCCTGGGCCGGAAAGCGGGCGTCCACCTTCACCGTATAGGCGGGGAGCCCGGGGGAGGCCCCGGGGAAGTCGACCACCGCCGAACCTTCGGGGAGAGGCGCGAGGGCGTGCTGGCCGCCAGCCGCCTTCCGGGCGGCGCGGTCGCGCAGGTCGTCGCGGAGCTGCTCCATCAGCGAAAGCGCCTCGAGGTGTCGGGCGACGTCTGCGCGGGTGAGCACGAGCGTGTCCATGGGCCCCGCTGAATAACCCGTCGCGGGCCGCTTGCCATCCTCCGTCAGTGGGGCCTGCTAGAACGCTGGAGCGTTGAAAGGTCGGCGCGCACCGTGCGAGAAGGCGGCGGGATGGGAATGCGGCAGGCAAGTGCAGAGAACGCTCCGGAGGCGCGTCCTTCGGATCCGGCGGATCCGGCGGTGGTGGCGAACCTCACGCCGATGATGCGGCAGTACCTGGAGACCAAGGCCCTCCACCCCGGGGCCATCCTGTTCTTCCGGCTGGGCGACTTCTACGAGATGTTCTTCGACGACGCGGTCCGCGCGGCGGAGATCCTCCAGATCACCCTGACCTCCCGAGCCAAGGGCCCTGATCGCGTCCCCATGTGCGGGGTGCCGTACCACTCGGCGCGCCGGTACATCGCGAAGCTGATCGAACACGGCCTGCGGGTGGCCATCTGCGAGCAGGTGGAGGAGGCCGGCACCGGGCCCGGGATCGTGAAGCGGGAGGTCATCCGCATCATCACGCCCGGAATGGTGCTGGACGATGAAGTCCTGGAGCCCCGTGCCAACAACTTCCTCGCCGCGGTGGTCTTCGGTGACGAGAAGTGCGGCGCAGCCCTGCTGGACGCCTCCACCGGGGACTTCCTCGCGGTGGAGACGGAGGACCTCGACGGTCTCGTGGAGGAGCTGGGACGGGCGGACGTCCGGGAGTTGCTCGTGGCCGAGGACCGGGTGGACACGCCCGAACTGGACGCGCTGCTCTCCCGGCTGGCCCAGCGGCCCGCGGTCTCCACCCTGGATCGCGGCGCTTTCGAACCGGGCCGCGCCGCGGCCCTGCTCAAGGCGCACTTCCAGGTCGCCTCGCTCTCTGGGTTCGGGATCGAAGGGGCCGCGTGGGCCACCGCGGCCGCCGGCGCGGCGCTCAGGTACGTGCGGGAGACCCAGAAGACGGACGCCAGCCACGTGGACCGGCTCGTCCGGATCGAACGCGGGCGTCACCTGATCCTGGACGAATCCTCCCGGGCGAACCTGGAGGTGCTCCGAACGCTCCGCGACGGCTCGCGCAAGGGGAGCCTGTTGGGCGTGCTGGACCGGACCGCCACCGGGATGGGGGCACGGAAGCTGGCCCGCTGGCTCACGGCGCCGCTGCGCTCGCTGCCGGAGATCGAAGCGCGGCTGGACGCGGTCGAAGAGCTGTCGGGAAAGGGCGTGGTCCGGGAGGAGCTGACCGCGCTGCTCAAGCAGGTCTCGGACCTGGAGCGGCTGTGCGGACGGCTCTCCCTGGGGGCCGGAAACGCCCGGGACCTCCGGGCCCTGGCGGTGTCTCTCGGGGTGCTGCCGAACCTCGCCCAGGTCCTCGGCGCCTGCAGCTCCGCGCTCCTCAAGGGGTTGCGCGGACCGCTCACCGCGCTTCCGGAGCTGGCGGACGTGCTGGACCGCGCCATCACGGAGGAGCCGCCGGTGGTGCTCAAGGAAGGAGGCCTGTTCCGCCCCGGCTTCAACGCAGAGCTGGATGAGCTCGTCGCACTGTCGACCTCGGGCAAAGACGTGTTGCTCCAGATCGAAACGCGGGAGCGTGAGCGTACCGGCATCTCGTCGCTCAAGGTCCGCTACAACAAGGTCTTCGGCTACTACCTCGAGGTGACGAAGTCGAACCTGCACCTCGTTCCGCAGGACTACATCCGCAAGCAGACCACCGTCGGCGCGGAGCGCTTCGTCACCCCGGAGCTGAAGGAATACGAAGAGAAGGTCCTCACCGCGGAGGAGAAACGCTGCGCGCTGGAGTTCCGCCTGTTCGAGGACCTCCGGGCGAAGGTGGTGAAGGAGGCAGGGGCGCTTCGGGCCGCCGGTGAAGCGGTGGCCACCTGCGACGCGCTGCTCTCCTTCGCCCGCTGCGCCGCCGAATACGGCTACGTGCGCCCGGTGGTGGACGAATCCGACGTGCTGGAGATCGTGGAAGGGCGCCATCCGGTGGTGGAGCGGGTGCTGTCCCACGGCGAATACGTGCCCAACGACGTGCGCCTGGATCGGCAGGAGGCGCAGTTGCTGGTGATCACCGGCCCGAACATGGCGGGCAAGAGCACCGTCATGAGGCAGGTGGCCCTGCTCGCGTTGATGGCCCAGGCCGGCTCCTTCGTCC
>JBAWAM010000133.1:0-3398 GCA_049589315.1 Myxococcaceae bacterium | reverse complement strand
CCCCAGCGTCCTTCCATGCAACTGCTCCGGGGGCCGCTCGGAGGGCCGAAGCGCCACGTCAGCGTCGCCCGCCTCGAGGTCGAGGTTCTCGTTCGTGACCTGGAGGGTCACTTCGGCTGATTCGGAGCGCCCGACGAGCGGCTGAAGGGCCCGGAGCACCAGGGGCGCCAACGCGTCGTTCGTGGTCACGGAGAGCGGTGCGCTCTTCAGGGCACGGACGTGCCGCTCCAGCCCCGACCACGCCTGCTCCATCGACTCGGCGACGGCAACCAGCTCGCGACCGAGCGGCGTGGGCGCACTCCCGGGACCGCGGAGGAATACGGGGCCGACCCGCGCCTCGATCGCCGCGAGCCGGCGAAGCGCGGTGGTGTGGCTGGTGCCCAGCGCCCGCCCGGCCCCCAGGAAGGAGCCCTCACGCGAGAGGACGCGCAGAAACCGGAGTTCGTCCCAGCTCAGATCCATGGCCTCTCACTGTGCGCCGACGCACTCGACTTGTCCA
This sequence comes from Myxococcaceae bacterium, assembly GCA_049589315.1. Taxonomy (GTDB): domain Bacteria; phylum Myxococcota; class Myxococcia; order Myxococcales; family Myxococcaceae; genus JBAWAM01. The sequence goes on along the minus strand of JBAWAM010000133.1, from coordinate 2,899 downwards.
TGCCTGCACATTGATCGGGCGCGAGATCCCGGCCATCAATGACAGCGTGAAAAGGAGAGACTTCATGACCGCAGCAGCATCCACCGCCGCCCTCGGCTGTAACTCGCGCTCACCCGCCCCTGTGAACCTTCGTGCCGCGCGGACCCTGCCCGCCCTCGACATGGGCTGGATCGCCCTCAAGGACCACTTCGTCCAGACGGTCGGTCCGAGGTCGGGTCAGGGGGAGCCGTATTCGGACCTGCTCGTGCTGGCGGACGCGACGCTCGCCCCGAAGTCCTCGTTCCCGATGCACCCGCATCGTGAGATGGAGATCCTCACCTGGATCGTCTCCGGCACGATGCTTCACCGCGACAGCACCGCGGCCCCCGAGGAGATCCCCGCCGGAACGCTGCAGCTCATGTCCGCGCGCAATGGCCTCTTCCACGCCGAGGGCAACCGCCGGGACGCGCCTGTGCGGCTCCTCCAGATCTGGCTCACCCCCGACCAGCGCGGTGGCGACCCGGTGTTCAAGACGGCTGCGCTCCCGGCGGATGCCTCGGGCTTCGTCGAGCTCGCGGGACCTGGACCCGACGCGCCGCTGCAGATCCGGCAGGACGCCCGGCTGCTGATCGCCCGGCTTCAGCCGGGGCAGCGGGTCTCGGCGAACCTGGCCCCGGAGCGGCGGGGGTACGCGATCACCGTCGGTGGCGAAGCGAGGTGGAACGGACAGGCGACGGCGGACGGAGACGGCATGAAGCTCGGGTCTGGCGCGGTGGAGGTCGTCGCCGGGAACGCCCCGGTGCAGGCGCTCCTGTTCGATCTCCGGTCGTGACCGCCGCGTTCTCGCGGATAATGTCCGGGTGAAATCTCCCCGCGTCGGTGGCTTCGTCATCCACGGAGACAACGCCGACACACTCGAAGCCTGTCTGGCTGGGCTCGAGGCCGTCTGTGACGATGTGGTCGCGGTCGACTCGAGCTCGAGCGACGGCTCCGTGGACATTGTCCGCCGAATGGGCGTTCGCTCCGTCTCGAAGCCCTGGCAGGGCTACGGCGCTGCACGGCAGACCGCGGTCGAGCACCTGGCCGACTGTGACTACGTCTTCTACCTCGATGCGGATGAGTGGATCGAACGCGACGCGCAGGAGGCGATGCGCAAAGCCGTTCACAGTCTGGACGGCGGGCCGGGGCTCCGGCTGCCTCGACGCAACTGGGCTGAGACCCAGGACGGCGAACGCTGGCTCTATGGAACGGACTGGCGTTTTCGCGCCATCCGCCGGGACCTGGCGAACTGGGACGCCTCGATGATCGTCCACGAGGCCCTCCCGCGAATGCCGATTCCGAAGCTTCGCCTCTTCATCGAGCATCACTACATCCGCCGTGCGTCGTCGCGCAGAACGCAGAAGGACGTGCTGTACGCGTTGCTCTGGGCAGTCCAGCAAGCGAACGCAGCAAAGCGCGACGGCAGCCCGCGCCTGAAGAGCACCTCGCGCTTCCTCAAGGATTTCGTGATCAAGGGAGCCGCCTTCCGCGGCGGCGCCGACGCGCTGGGCGTGTGTCGATCCGTCGCGCGCACGCATGGCCTCCGCTACGAGCTGCTGCAGCGGGCGCGCGCGGGGGAGTTCGCGGCCCTACAGGACCTCTACGAGCGAGGAGAGCTGGTGACGTTCTTCGCCCATGCGCGGCGACGCGCGGACGAGCTCGCTTCAACGGCTGGGGTGTGAACCAACACCTCGACGGGAGCGAGGTTGGAGGATCGGTTCACGCGTCCGGGGCGCAGCGATCCACGCCCTGCACGGTCTCGCAGTGCTGCCCGGCGGGGCACTGGAGTGTGCAGAGCGGCCGCTGGGGCTCGGCGACGTCCGCATCGACCGCGGTCGCGTTGGACCCGTCGAAGCCGGGGTGGTCCTTCACCGACTCCGGCGGTCCGGCACGCTTCGCCCGCGGAGGGAGCGGGTCACCGGAGTGAGCGCAACCGGCGCCACCGAGCACCAGGGCCAAAGCCGTCGTCATCATCCGCAGACCACGCATGCTCCACCTCGAAAGTCAGGCCGTCGCGCGACGGCCGCACAGCTTGAGCAACAAGCCTTCGATCACCAACCGCCCGTTCCCGGACGACTTCAGCGCGAGATCCGCGTCCGCGCAGGCGACCAGCGCATCGAGCAGCTCGTTCCGGGTGTAGCGCGCCGCCGCCTGCATTCCGGCGTAGACCGCGTATGGATGCGGCGCGCGCCCCTTCGCCGCCTTCGCCTCGCGCTCGATCTGCGGGAACAGCCGTGACTTGAACTCGTTGAAGCTCATCCGGAACGGACCGCGCACGAGCAGCCGCATGCGCTCATGGTTCTCCAGCAGGGTGCGGGTGATCGAGGCGATCGTGCCCAGCAGCTGGAGCGGATGCGTCGCCTGCCCCTGCATCTCGTCCTGCACGTACCGCAGCGCCGCGCCCAGATCGCGCTTCTGCAGCGCGTCCGACAGCTCCATGAACTCGTCCTCGCGGATCTTCGCCACGAGGAGCCGCACGTCTTCCGCGGCGATCACGTTCCCTTCGGCGTAGACGGCCAGCTTCTCCAGCTCCGACTGGAGCTGCCGCATGTTCCCGCCCACGCGCTCCTTCAGGGCCTCTTCGGCGCCGGGGCCCAACCGCTTCCCGTGAGGAGCGAGCAGCTCGCGCACCACGTCTGCGACCTCGAGATCCTTCAGCCGCGCCGCGACCTTCCGCTCCACCAGCCGCCCCGCCGATCCTGCCAGCTTCAAAAGCGGATTCTTCGCATCGACCTCGGTCGTCACCATCACCAGGACCTGCCCCTTCGGCACGCCCTTCTCGAACAGATCGAGCAGCGGCGTGGAGTCGCCTTCGGGGGCGGAGATCCGCTCGTCGCGACAGAACACAGCCACCTCGGAGAGGAACGCCAGGTCGGCCTCG
>JBAWAM010000132.1:0-11517 GCA_049589315.1 Myxococcaceae bacterium | reverse complement strand
CTCGTGCTCCATGGACGTCCACCAGAACAACCTCGCCAACAACTTCGCGGCGTTCATCAGCTACGCACAGAGCGCAAACGTGGACTGGCAGATCGGCTTCACCACCACCGACATGGATGACGCCTACACCTCGCCCTTCCCCGGGATCCCCGGCAAGGCGCACGGCGCCAAGGGACGGCTCCTCGGAGACGCCAACAACCCGAAGATCCTCACCCCGACGACCCCGGACGTGGTGAACAAGTTCAGGGCGAAGGTGAACGTGGGCATCAACGGCAGCGGCATCGAGCAAGGACTGGAGCCGTCACTGCGCGCGCTCACGCCACCCTTGAGCGTCAACGAGAACGCCGGCTTCATCCGCCCGGACGCGAACCTGGCGGTCGTGCTGGTGACCGACGCAACGGACCAGGGGGGCCGGTCGGCGAGCTACTACGTGAACTCGTTCCTCAACATCAAGGGCTTCAACCGGGCGAACATGTTCACCTTCAATGCGATCGCCGGGTTCAATCCGAACCCGCCCGGCAACTGCGCCTACGACGAAGGGCCGGACGACGGCACCTACGCAGCGGTGGTGCAGCAGACCAACGGACTCCGCGGGGAGATCTGCACCACGAACTGGTCGGCGACTCTGCAGGGACTCGGGCAGACCGCGTTCGGCTTCCGCACGAGATTCTTCCTCACCAGCGTGCCGGATACGGCGCAGCCCATCACGGTGACGGTGAACGGGGTGAGCGTACCGGCCTCCAGCGGTGGCACCACCCACTGGCGCTATGACCCGGTCACGAACGCCATCGTGTTCGATCCGGCGTCGGCGCCCGGCCCGGGCGAGACCATGGACATCGCCTACTACGTCGGTTGCATTCCGTAGCCGTATGCTCTCCCCATGGCGACGCTCCAGTTCCTCGGTGCTGCAGGCACCGTCACCGGTTCCCGGTTCCTCCTCGAGCACGAGGGCAAGCGCGTCCTCGTCGACTGCGGCCTGTTCCAGGGCCGCAAGGAATGGCGCGAGCGCAACTGGGAGCCGATGCCGGTCGCCCCGAAGAGCATCGACGCGGTGGTGCTCACGCACGCGCACATCGACCACACGGGCGGACTTCCGAGGCTGGTGAAGGACGGCTTCGCGGGGCCGGTGTTCAGCACCCCCGGCACCCGGGACCTCGCCGCGCTCCTCCTCCCCGACTCGGCCTACCTGCAGGAGGAAGAGGCCCGCTACGCGAACAGCGCCCACTACTCCCGGCACTCCCCCGCGCTGCCGTTGTACACGAGCGAGGACGCCTTCCGGGCGCTCAAGCTGTTCGAGTCGATCGACTACGAGCGCCCGCGGGAAATCGTCCCCGGGATCACCCTGACGATGGTGCGCGCGGGGCACATTCTCGGCTCGGCGGTGTGCGTGTTCGAACTGGCGTCGACGAAGCAGCGCGTCGTCTTCACCGGCGATCTCGGCCGCTACAACGTCCCGATCCTGCGCGACCCGCAGCATGTGTCGTGGGCCACCACGCTCGTCGCCGAGAGCACCTACGGCGATCGCCTGCACACCGAGAGCGATCCCGGCGACGCGCTGGCGGACGCGGTGAACAGCACCGCAAGGAAGGGCGGCATGCTGGTGATCCCCGCCTTCGCGATCGGCCGCACCCAGGACATCCTCTACCGGCTGCGGCGACTGGAGGACCAGAAGCGCATCCCGGTGCTGAACGTGTTCGTGGATTCGCCGATGGCCTGCGATGCGACGCCGATCTACCTGGCCCACGCGGACGACCACGACCTGGTGATGACCTCGATGCGGGAGCGGGGCCGCACGCCGCTGGCCACCGAGTGGACGAAGTTCGTGACCTCGGTGAACGACAGCAAGCGCCTCAACGGTCTGGACGGTCCGGGCATCATCATCTCGGCGAGCGGAATGGCCACCGGCGGTCGCATCCTCCATCACCTGGCGCACCGGCTCCCCGGCGAGCGGAACACGGTCCTGTTCGTGGGGTACCAATCCGAAGGCACCCGCGGGCGCCGACTCCTCGACGGTGAGCGGGAGATCAAGATCCACGGCGAGCTGGTCCCGGTCCGGGCGGAGATACGGACCATCAGCGGGTTCTCCGCACACGCCGACGCCGACGAGATGACCCGCTGGATGGGCGGGTTCGAGTCCCCGCCGAAGCAGACCCTGCTGGTCCACGGTGAGCCGAAGGCGCTGGACGCTCACTGGAATCGGGTCACCGCCCGAGGGTGGAAGGCGCAGATTCCGCGATACCTGGAAGCGATCGAGCTGGCGTGAGGTTGTGTTAGAGACGCGAACATGACCGCACGAACCATCCGCGCTCCCCGGGGCTCCACCCTCAGCTGCAAGGGCTGGGTGCAGGAAGCCGCGCTGCGCATGCTCATGAACAACCTCGACCCCGAGGTGGCCGAGCGGCCGGAGGACCTCGTCGTCTATGGCGGGACCGGAAAGGCCGCCCGGGACTGGCCCAGCTTCGACCGCATCGTGGAGACGCTGAAGACGCTCGGGGACGACGAGACGCTGCTCGTGCAGTCGGGCAAGCCCGTCGGCGTCCTGCGCACCCATCCGGACGCGCCGCGCGTGCTGATCGCGAACTCGAACCTGGTCGGCCACTGGGCCAACTGGGACCACTTCCGCGAGCTCGAGCGGAAGGGCCTGATGATGTACGGCCAGATGACCGCGGGCTCGTGGATCTACATTGGCACGCAGGGAATCCTGCAGGGTACCTACGAAACCTTCGCCCAGGCGGGACGCACCCACTACGGGTCCGCGGACCTCGCCGGCAAGCTGGTGCTCTCGGGCGGACTGGGCGGCATGGGCGGTGCGCAACCGCTGGCGGCCACGATGAACGGCGCGGTGTTCCTGGGCGTGGAGGTCGACCCGGCCCGCGCGAAGCGTCGCCTGGAGACCCGCTACCTCGACGTGATCGCGACGGATCTGGACGAGGCCCTGCGGCTGGCAGAGGAGTCCCTGCAGAAGAAGCAGGCCCGCTCGATCGCGATCATCGGCAACGCCGCCGAGGTGTACCCGGAGCTGGTGCGCCGCGGCATCCGGCCGGACCTGGTGACCGACCAGACCTCGGCGCACGACCCGCTCAACGGCTACGTCCCGAAGGGCCTCACGCTCGAGCAGGCGGCGGAGCTCCGGAAGACGGATCCAGAGGGCTACGTGGAGCGCGCCTACGCCTCGATGGCGGATCAGGTCCGCGCGATGATCGACATGCAGAAGGCGGGCTCGCATGTCTTCGACTACGGCAACAACATCCGCGCCGGCGCGGTGAAGGCGGGGCTGGAGAACGCCTTCGACTTCCCCGGGTTCGTGCCCGCGTACATCCGGCCGATGTTCTGCGAGGGACTCGGCCCCTTCCGCTGGGTGGCGCTGAGCGGAGATCCCGAGGACATCCGCCGCACCGACCGCGCGGTGATGGAGCTGTTCCCGGAGAAGGCGTCGCTGCAGCGGTGGCTCACCCTCGCCAGCGAGCGCGTGGCCTTCCAGGGACTGCCGTCGCGGATCTGCTGGCTCGGGTATGGCGAGCGCGAGAAGGCCGGTCTGCTCTTCAATGATCTGGTGAAGCGCGGCGAGGTGAAGGCGCCGATCGTGATCGGTCGCGACCATCTCGACTGCGGGTCGGTGGCTTCGCCCAACCGGGAGACCGAGGCGATGAAGGACGGCTCCGACGCAGTGGCGGACTGGCCCATCCTCAACGCGCTGGTGAATGCCGTGAACGGCGCGTCGTGGGTGTCGTTCCACCACGGCGGCGGCGTGGGCATCGGGTACTCGTTGCACGCAGGACAGGTCATCGTCGCCGACGGGACCGATGCCGCGGCGAAGCGGATCTCGCGCGTGCTGACCTCCGATCCCGCGATGGGCGTGCTGCGCCACGCCGACGCCGGCTACGAGGAAGCCATCGACGTCGCGAAGACCCGCGGGGTGAAGATCCCCGGCATCACCATCTAGAGCTGCTGGGGGTGAGGGTCGACATGCCCGCACACTTCGATCTCATCGTCCGCAACACCTCCGAGGTCATCACCGCCCAGGGAACCCCGCAGGAGGAGGCGCACGACGCATTGCGCATCGTCCCTGGGGGAGCCGTGGGCGTTCGGGAGGGCCGCATCGCGTGGATCGGCCTCGAAAGCGCCCTTCCCCCGGAAGCGATCGGCCCCGGCACTGAAGTGCTCGACGCTGGCGGTGGCTGCGTCACCCCCGGGCTGGTCGATCCCCACACCCACCTGGTGTTCGCCGGAGATCGCAGCGAGGAGTTCGACCTGCGCTGCCGCGGCGCGACCTATCTGGAGATCGCCAGAGCCGGCGGCGGGATCATGTCCACGGTGCGCGCCACCCGCGCAGCCACCGAAGACCAACTCGTAGAGCTCGCGCGCCCACGACTTCGACGGTTGCTCGAGCAGGGCGTGACGTACGCCGAAGTGAAGAGCGGGTACGGCCTCGATCTCGACACCGAGCTCAAGATGTTGCGCGCGGTGAAGCGGCTCGCATCCGAACAACCCATCGAGCTCGTCCCCACCCTGCTCTGCGCGCACGCCATCCCCGAGGAGCTGAAGTCGAAGCGCGAGGCCTACCTAGACCTCTGCGTGAACGAGATCATCCCGGCGGCCGCGCGCGAGGGGCTCGCCGTCTTCTGCGACGCCTTCGCCGAGGAGAGCGCGTTCACCCTCGAAGAGACGCGCCGCGTCCTCCAGGCGGGACTTGCCCACGGCCTCCGTCCCAGGCTCCACGCCGATCAGCTCACGCCCCTGGGCGGCTCCCAGCTCGCGGCAGAGCTCGGGGCAGGCTGTGCGGATCACCTCGAGTACATCTCCGATGCGGGGATCGAGGCGCTGGCCCGGGCGGGCGTGAGCGCCGTGCTGGTCCCCACGTCGACCCTCTACCTGCGCATGCAGCAGTGGGCCCCCGGCCGCCGCCTGCGGGAGCAGAAGGTGAACGTCGCGCTCGGCACCAACGTGAACCCCGGTTCGTCCATGACCGAGAGCGTGTCTCTCGTGATGTCGCTTGCCTGCTTGTACAACGGGCTCTCGGCTGCCGAGGCAGTGTGGGGTTTCACACGAGGTGCGGCATTGGCGCTCGGCCTGGAAGCGCACGGGCAGCTCCGGGAGAACGGGCCAGCAGATCTGGTCGTGTTCGGGTGTTCGACGTATCGCCACCTGCCCTACCATCTCGGGGTGAACCACGCGGTTGCGGTGGTGAAGAGTGGACGGGTGGTGGCGCGTCCTGCTGAACTGGGCGCCGTCCTCTGCGCGTGATGCGCGAGATGATTAAAAGAGATCAGCATGTGCCGGCTGTTCGCCTTCCGCTCCAACCTCCCCTGTCGCGTCCATCAGCCCCTGGTGCAGGAGAAGAACTCGCTGCGGGTGCAGTCCATCGAGCACAAGGACGGTTGGGGCATTGCCAGCTATGATACCGGCCTGTTTCCCCAGGTAGCACGCGGGCTCGGCGCCGCTCACATGGACCCGGAATTCGAACGGGTCAGCAGCCTGCTCTCTTCGCACACGGTGATCGCCCATCTGCGGCTTGCCAGCGTGGGCCCCGTCCAACCTTGCAACGCGCACCCGTTCATCCATCGGTCGTGGACGTTCGCGCACAACGGGACCCTGCAACGCTTCGCCGACCACCAGCATGAGATCGAAGCCTTGATCGATGCGGACTTCCGGCCGCTCCTCCGGGGCGACACGGACTCGGAGCGCTGCTTCTATCTGTTCCTGACCCTGCTGCGCGCTCGCTCGGGCTCCACGGACATTCCGCCGCTCGAGGAAGTGGCGCGCGCCCTCGCGCTGACCGCCCGGACCGTATGCAAGATCACCGAGCCCAACGCGACGAAGCCCTCATCGACGAACTTCATGGTCACCGACGGACGCATGCTCCTCGCGACCCGGCGGCACCGCACACTCTTCTTCTCGAATCGCCGGCAGAGACCTGACGAACCATTGCCCTCGCCCACCGGCGAGCCTCGCAACGGCGACCGGTTCGAGCAGATCGTCATCGCCAGCGAGCAGATGTCCTCCGAGGATCCCTGGCACGAGGTCCCCGAGGACTCGCTGATCGCGGTCGATGGCGATCTCACCTTCCGCCGGTGGACCTTTGACGAGCTGAGCGCAAGGTGATGAACCCGCGCCTCAGTCAGCTCTCACTGCTGACGAGAAGGCGCACAGCCCTCGTCGGGCCGTGCGCCTTCACGGTCCTCCCCCCCAGGAAGACTACGAAGCTCTACGGCGCACAGGCGCCCTCGGTCCAGGTCAGCCGACCGTTCACGCGGGCCTCGCAAGCGTTTCCGTAGGTCCGGCCGTCGCTGCCGCACACCGGGCGGTAGACCTGGGTGCAGGCCTGCGGCTCGACACAGGCCGGGACGTCGTTGCAGGGCGCGGTGACACAGTGCACTTCCTGCATGATGCAGTGGGTCCCTTCGGCACAGCGAACCAGGTCGCAGCTGCTGATCGGGGCCGCCGGGCACTCGCCTTCGGTCCAGGTGAGACGGCCCGCGTTCTTCGCCTCGCACGCGTTCCCGTAGGTCACGCCGTCGCTGCCGCACACCGGGCGGTAGTCCTGGGTGCAGGCCATGGGCGCCTTGCACACGGGAATCTCGTTGCAGGGCGCGGTGATGCAGTGGACCTCCTGCATGACGCAGGTCGTCCCCACGGCGCAGAGCACCGCGGCACATCCGTGCGTCGGCTCGGTCGCGCCGATTTGACAGACCCCGCCCTCAGCGCCGACGAGACAGAACTGGTCCGCGCTGCACTCCGAGTCCTCCGCGCAGGGCCCCACGGTGATGCGGCTCTTGATGCGGTGATACATCGAGTTGCCGATGCCGTTCACCCGGGTGATCTCCCACGCGGTGAAGAAGGGCCCGTTCAGCTCGCGGTCCTCGACGATCGCCTGCGCGCGCGCCCGCGTGATGTTGGGAAGCTTCTCCAGCTCCGATGCCGGAGCCAGGTTGATGTTCACCTTCTTCTGATGGACGGCGGACTCGTCCACGCCCGTCACATCCAGTCCGCCCTCGTAGTCACTCGCGCCACACGCAGAAACGAGAACGGCAGTCAGGCACAAGCCAAGGATCTTTCGATTCACGACGACTCCCCCACTCAAGGCAGCGCCGAAATGGAGCTGCATCAGGTGGGCGGGTCGTACCAAGCGAGATCGTGTGCGACAATTTCAGAATACTGAGACAGCCCCTCAGATAAGTGAGGGTAATGAGTCTTGAATGCACTCTGCGCTCATGCACGGTGCAGCAGGAAGCGCCCCCCTGCGGCGGTCGCAGCGCGCCCGTCCAGGTCCTCGCGGTCTCCGATGTGGAGGTGATGCTCGGGACTGATCTGATGGGTCCGCTGCACGTGCTGGAACGGCAGCGGTGACGGCTTCCAGTGGCCGAGCTCTTCACACGAATACGCAGCTGCGAACCGGTGACGGATCCCCATCGCGTCGAGCTTCTGGGGTGCTGCGAAGTCGCTGATCGCCACCTGGGTTATGCCGGCGGCCGCGATCCGATCCATGAGCGCGATCGCCCCTGGAGCTGGCTTGATCCACCTCAATCCCCCGCAGACGTAGACGCTCAACGCCTCCGCATCGCCCGCGTATTCGGGATCCCATTCGACCTTCGCCTCCCCCTGCCGCTGGCGATGGACCCGCCTGCGGTGACGCTTCGCCCGGAGCGCCTCCTCGCGCGCGGCCGTCCAGCCGAGCTCCCTCCAACGCATCAGGAAGACGAGCCTGGTCCACCGCGCCAGGGTCCTCACCGGATAGAGGGTTCCGTCGACGTCCCAGCTCACCAGGTCGATGCCGTCGAGGTTCACGTCGACTCCCACAGCCGTGGATACAGCGGGAGGACCTTGAACTGACCGTCCCAGCTCCGCGCTTCCGCATCCCCTCCGGCGCGACGCACGAACTCCTCGAGCGAGAGCGTCACGAACTGGAGTTGTCCCAGACGCCGCGTCTCCCGCTTGGCACGGAACTCGGAGTTCAGCTCGCACAACTCTGCCTCCACCGCGTCTCGCAGCCGATCGCCGAGATGGGCGGCGGGACACTCGCCCGAGCGCGTGGCCAGGACGAGCTTGTAGTGCGGGAGCTCGTTCTCACCCGCCGACGGGAAACAGCTCAGGAACCCGGAAGACGCCACCTCGGGCACCGCTTCGGCCGCGGCCTGCAACGCGAGCGCGAGCTGCTCTCCCGTGAGCTTCTCGCCGGTGAAGGAGAACGAGAGATTGCGTCGGCGCACGAAACGAAGGTCCGGCAGGTCCGAGACGCGACGGACGCACTCGAAGAGGTCCTCGGTCTGATAGCGACGCAGTCCATACGCGTCGCTCACGACCATGGCGTAGTTGCGGCCCGGCTCGAGCCCGGTCGGAGGGAGAAGGTGTTCCGGGAGGTCGGACTTGCCCTCTTCGATGAACTCGTAGAGCACGCCCGGCGCGATCGGGAGGAACGCGATGCTCGTCGTCCCGTCGGGCTCGCGCACCACCGTGGGTATCGTCTCGAGCGTCTCCGTCGACATCGAGTACATCGGGATGTGCCGCACGCGCCGCGGATCGAGGACGTGCCAGAGGCGATCCAGATAGGGCCGGACGTAGCCACCATCCCAGCAGATCACCGCCTCCATCCCGGGGAGCCATTCGGACGGCGGCAGCGGCGCCGAGCTGGCCGCAATGCGCTGGAGCCGGACCCACGCCCCTGCCGAAGAGAGCCGGCCCAGGATCGCCGCGAGCGGCGCACGTTTCTGCACGCACGCGCGCGCCAGGTCCCTCACCCGCTCCCACTCCCGCGTCACGTCCCCGAAGAACAGCGCGAGCGTCGACGGGTTGGTGGCGTAGAGGACGCCGGGATTCGTCACGGTGAGCATCACCGCGCGCGTGGCGGTCGCGCCGAAGCGCTCCGAGGTCTCTTGTACGGCTGGATGAACCTGCGCTCGATAGGGCGCCTGAAGCCACACCGGCCATGGGGGAACCCGCTTCTCGCGGACCAGCAGTGAGGTCAATGAACCGTCATCTGCAGGCGGCGCGACCAGCCACAGGCTCACCCTCCTCACGCCGAAAGCAGGAAACACCCGCGCGAAGGCGTCGTTGAACGAGAACACCACCATCCTGAGCCGCGCCTTCGAATACAGCAGGCGCTTCCTGCTCCGCGTGCTGCCGGAGGTGAAGACGTCGATCGCCCCGGCGCCGAGCCGGGAACGCGCCCGGTCGATGTCTTCGGCGACACCGCTCTCGAAGGCGCGAATCGGCGTGGTGTCCTCGATCCCGTAGCGTGCTCGGAGCGCCGCCTGTGACGCGACGAACCCGCGCACTCGCCGACGGTGAAGCCACTCCAGCGGAAACGACAGCAGCCAGAACCACAGGCCGATCAGGACGCGCAGCCCATCGTTGAACCGCTCACGCACCTCTGACCTCCGCGAAGGCCCGGGCGCGGATCGATTCGTACAACTGGAGGAATGCCCTGGACTCGCTGGGCGGGAAGAGCGCCTCGTCCCAGGTGAAGGTCAGGTGGGTCCGACCGCGATGCCCCACCGCGCTGAGGGTCATCGGGTGCTCGGGATGCATGTGACTCACCAGCCCGATTCGCTCGACGAAGGCCGGAAGGGCGTCCTCGCTCGAAGCCCCCAGGCGCTCGGCGTGCGCGAACAACCCGGTCGCCCAGTCCACGCCGGGCCGACGCGCGTAGGCGCGCACGATCGCACCAGAGATCGCGGCGGGGAGCTGCATCAGCCGATCAGCCCAGGACGGCACGTGCCACTCGCCATGGTCCTTCGACCAGCGCACCTGCTCACGGACGCACTTCGCCGCCTCGGCAAAGTGCTCGGGCCAGGGGTTGCGACGGTACACGCGTATTCGGCTCGAGCCATTGCCGAAGCCGGTCTCACGCTGTGTCCGCACGTTCACCGGAATCCAGCACCCGACCTGTTCGCCGGCCCCGTGGCTCGCGTTCCACTTCGCGAACGTCTCGAGCGCCACTGCGGCGAGGAGGTCGTTCCAGGTGAAGCCATGGGCCCCGACGCTCAGCCGAATCGGCTCGAGCGCGCGCGTGTGGAACCGGCGGCGACCAGAGGCGCGCGCACCCGCGGGCCGCCACAGCTGCTCCGAAGGACGATCGAACGCGAACGGGCTCTTTCGCGCTGCCTTCGGGTGCTGCTTCACGTCGATCGCCGCGTCTCGCGTGCGTCCGGTGAGCTGGGCCTCGAGCCAGGTCACCGCGCTCTGCAGGTCACCGAGCGCGTGGTGCATGCGAAAGACGAGCACTTCGCGGTCCCCCGAGGCGCTGACGAACACGCGCTCGGCGATTCCGGGGGCTGCCGCGATGGTCATCGGCTGCGCGAGGTAATGCGCGATCTCCTCGTCGACCGCTCCGCCCTCTCCCTGGACGATGGCGCGCTCGATCCGGATGGGCGCTGCGTCCGAGGAGGCGACCCATCGGGCTCCTTCGAGACGGCAGCGTGATTTCGGATACGCAGAGAAGGCCCGTTCGGCGCCGGCCTGGAGTGTCTCCAGCGAAGGAGCGGCTCCGGGCGTGAGGTCGAGCAACAGCGCGACGTCGAACGCCCCGGTCGGGCGCTCCATCAATGTGTACGCCACATCGGCGAACGGGGCCGCCAGCGCGACGGTGGGCTCAGCTCTGGAGGCGCTTCTGGACATCGCGGCGGAACGTGAGCGCCTGCCACCAGGAGCAGGGCTGGATGAACGGGAACATCTCGAGCCACCCGAGGTGCGGCTTCAGGTGGTGCACCCGGTGAAGTGAAAGCCCGAAGCTGAACCAGTATGCGAGCTTCCCGTGGTAGTCGTGCGAACGCTCGCGCTCGTCGCCTGTGGAGTACCCTTCGTGCGTCTTGATCGCGAAGGGATACCAGAGCAGCAGCGCGTGCAGGATGCCCGCCGGGAAGTAGCCCGACAGCACGCGCGCCCAGCCGACCTGCGAAGCCAGCGCGATGGCGATGGCGGCATAGAAGGCCCAGGTCAGCGCCAACTCGAGCGCCAACTCGCGCGTGAGGAGCCCCCGCGTCCGCAGCCAGCGCAACCAGTGATAGGGCATCGAGACTGCCCGAAGCGGCACCTGCCAGAGGTGGCGGGTGTTCAGGTACGCGTCCGGGTCCTCGTCCGCAATGTTCGTATGGCGGTGATGGAGGATGTGCGTCTTCCGAAAGACCGCGTATGGCACCATCGTGGGCGTCAGCGCGACCCGGCCCCACCAGAGGTTCGCGGCGCGCGAGCTTCCGAGGTGCCCGTGAGTGGCCTCGTGCGCCATGACCCCGGCGATGAAGTGCAGGTAGGCGCGGAACAGGATGTCGAGCGTCCACTCCAACGCGCCTTCCGGCTGCTGGAAGTACGTCCAGAGGCACGTCCCCAGAACCGCCAGGACGGTCAGCCGACTCGCCTGTATGGAAATTCTCCGCCCGAACAGCGCGCTGCTTCTCGTCATACGCCCCCCCTCGCCCGCCCAGAAAAGGTGGGTTCGGGTGGTTATCTCAACGACATACCTCAAAGTTGCGTTGCCCGCGTCTGTGCCCAGATCAGAGGGAGCACAGGAGGGCGTCGATGATC
>JBAWAM010000131.1:0-2331 GCA_049589315.1 Myxococcaceae bacterium | reverse complement strand
AGCACGTGGCGCCGGTGGAGGAGTTCCCAGAGGATACCTGGGAGCAGATGATCCGGGTGATGCTGGTCGGCCCGTTCCTGCTCACCCGCTCCGCGCTTCCGCTGATGTACGCGCGCAAGTGGGGCCGTATCGTGAACATCTCGTCGCTGCACGGGCTGGTGGCCTCGCCGTACAAGTCGGCGTACGTCTCCGCCAAGCACGGGCTGATGGGGCTGACCAAGACAGTGGCGCTGGAGGCGGCGGACAAGGGCGTGACGGTGAACGCGGTCTGCCCCAGCTACGTGCGCACGCCCCTGGTGGAGAAGCAGATCGCCGAACAGGCGCGGATCCACGGCATCAGCGAGGCCAAGGTGATCGAGAAGATCATGCTGGCGCCGGCGGCGGTGAAGCGGCTCCTCGAGCCTTCCGAGGTAGCCGCCTATGTCGCCTTCCTCTGCTCCGATGCCGCAGGCGGCATCACCGGTGCAGCTCAGGTGATGGACTGCGGCTGGACCGCGCGCTGATCCTCCGAAGGGGGCTCGGTGGTCGCCTGTGGCGCATCGAGGTCCGTCCGGGAGGTCTCGGCCGAGGCCGCCACCGCCACCAGCGTGATCACGGAGAGCCCTCCCACGTAGAGGGCCACTGGCCACGCGGGTCCCCCCGACCAGGCCACCAGTGCGGTGGCAATCAGGGGCGAGAGGCCGCCCGCGAACACCGAGGCCAGCTGGTAACCGAGTGATGCGCCGCTGTAGCGGACGCGCGTGCCGAACAGCTCGGAGAAGAAGCTGGCCTGTGGTCCGTACATCGCCGCGTGGCCGATGATGCCCAGCGCGATCGCCAGCCACACCAGCGCGGTCACCTTCGTATCGACGAGCATGAAGAACGGGAGCGCGAACAGCCCGCTAAACAGCGCGCCGCCCAGATAGACCGGGCGACGCCCGAACCGATCCGATGCTGCGCCGAACAGCGGAATCGCGATCAGGTGCACCAACGTCGCCAACAGCACCCCATTCAGCAGCGTCGACCGTGGCAGGCCGAGCTGCTCGGTGCCGTAGGTGAGCACGAAGGTGGTGACGATGTAGAAGACCCCGTTCTCCGCGAACCGCGCGCCCATGGCGAGGAGGATCTGCCTCGGGTAGCGCCGCACCGCCTCCAACACCGGCAAGCCCTTCGGCTTCTCCGTCTTCGCCGCGCTGTGGGCCTTGAAGGCAGGCGACTCGGCCACGCTCAGGCGGATGAACATCCCCACGCCGATCAGCACGATGCTGAAGAGGAAGGGGACCCGCCAGCCCCAGGAGAGGAACTGGTCCTCGGGCAATCGGGAGAACACGGAGAACACCGCCGTGGCGATGAGCAGGCCCGCCGGCGCCCCCATTTGCGGCCAACTTCCGTAGAAGCCGCGCTTGTTGGGGGGCGCATGCTCTACTGCCATCAGCACCGCGCCGCCCCACTCTCCGCCGAGCCCGAAGCCCTGAAGGAGCCGGAGCACCACCAGCAGGAGCGGTGCCCAGAAGCCGATGCTCTCGTACGTCGGCAGCAGGCCGATCGCGAAGGTCGCGGCCCCCATCAGCACCAGGGTGAGGCTGAGCATCGACTTGCGGCCGAGCGTGTCCCCGAAGTGGCCGAAGACCACCCCGCCGAGGGGGCGTGCCACGAACCCAACCGCGAAGGTGGCGAACGCGGCGAGCGTCCCGACGGCCGGGTCATACGAAGGGAAGAACAGGCGGTTGAAGACCAGCGCCGCCGCGGTGCCGTAGAGGAAGAAGTCGTACCACTCCACCGCGGTGCCGATGAAGCTGGCGGCCGCCACCTTCCAGATCGGCGTGTGCGCCTGTTCCGCCTGACTCACAGGGCCATCCTGAGCGTGCCGAAGTACGAGGCATCCGACTCGAACAGCTTGCCGTCGTTCACCCGCGAGTAGCGAGCGTAGCGCGCGCCGAGCGCGACGTGATCGGTGATCCAGTACGTGGCGCCCACGTTGAGATACGTATACGTTGAGTCATTGATCGAATCGCGCGCCGGCCCGGACGCACTCGCAGGTACGTACGCGGGCGATTTGGCCCGCACCTGCGCATAGCTCACGCCGATTCCCGAGCGATCGAAGAGCGAGAGATCGACCCCCCCGGAGAGGCTGAGCCCGTCATACGGCGTCTCGAGGAGTTGATTGGTCAGTCCCGAGGTGGCGTTCAACACGTCGTTGGTCACCTTGGCTGCGTTGACGAACGGCGTCACCTTGAAGGGAATCGGGGCCGACCCCTCCAGCTTCAAGCGGGCGCTGGCGCGGAGGTTGTAGCCGCGAATCGCCGGGTCCGACTTCGCGCTCATCTGATAGTTCACGTCGAAGAGCTGTGC
>JBAWAM010000130.1:0-5355 GCA_049589315.1 Myxococcaceae bacterium | reverse complement strand
TCGCTGTCGGGAATGCCCACCGCCACATCCGGAATGCCGTCGTGATCGAGATCGCCGGTGGCGAGCGCTGAAGAATCGGAGAGCAGCCCGTGCGCTCGAGACGGTCGCGTCAGCTCGCCGAGGATCGTGGCGCGGGCGGTCACCGTCTCGTTCAGGAAGGGGTCGAACGCCTGGAGCTCGATCGTCCCGCTCGTGCCCTCGTCGACCACCAGCGCGCCGGCCTCGAGCCGCCCTGGGCCCGAGACGAGCGACCACTCCGCCGCGTCGGTCCCGTCCGCGGTGACGAGCGGAATGCGCCCGCCAGGTGGAAGCGCGAGGTGCGGCGGGCTCGCCCGGAACTTCGCGCTGGCGCGAACCTCGATCCGCAGCAGCACCATGTCCCCGGTCCGGGAGTCATGGACCTCCAGCAGGTCGAGTCCCTCGGCCGGACCCGCCACGTACCGGCCAGCGCCATCGACGGTCCCGCCGGACGGCGCAGCGGCGAGGACGAAGTGCGGCTCACCGAGCAGCCCGGAGAGCTGAAGCTGCAGCACCGTCCCCGGCTTCACCACCGACCTGAGCGGGCGGACGTCGAAGGCCCCGACCACCTCGATGCGGACGAACTGCTCGCCGCCACACTCGAGATCGCTCACCCGGATTTCGTCCGTGCCCGGCGTCGGTCCGGCGATGAAGCGCGCACCGCGCAGCTCGCCGCCGGACGCGTTCGTCGACAGCTCGAAGCGGAAGCGCCCGGATCCGCCCGAGGCGGCCAGATCCACCGAGGTGCCGGACTGGAGCCGCTGGGTGGCGACCTGCACGACCGGCGGCGACGCGAGGTCGCACACGGTGCC
Organism: Myxococcaceae bacterium; assembly: GCA_049589315.1. Classification (GTDB taxonomy): domain Bacteria; phylum Myxococcota; class Myxococcia; order Myxococcales; family Myxococcaceae; genus JBAWAM01. Next base: position 4,525 of record JBAWAM010000130.1, on the reverse strand, counting down.
CTCGCCGATCGGACCGGGTTCACCCTTGCAGCCTGAGAGCGCTGCGGCGGCGAGGCCGGCAGCCAGAAGAAGGACTCGAGTACGCATCATCGCCTCAGGGCTGCGCGCCGGAGCTGACCCAGCGCTGAATGGCTGTGATGAACACCGGGTCGAGCGGGCCATCTGCGGGCATCCGTCGCTGCGACACCGCGCTGGCGATCCGCTCGCCGTTCTCCTTCCACGCCTCGTACGAGGTGAGCGGGAAGCCGGGTCCGTCGGTGTGGCACTTCGCGCAGCGCGCCTCGTGGATCGGCAGGATGTCGCGCTCGAAGCTGGGGAGCGCGTCCGCCGACGGCCGGTACTCGAAGGGGATGCGCCGGGACGCCACCGCCCCGCCGGACAGCGTCGCAGAGAGCTCGAGGACATGGGCGCCCGGGCTCAACCCTGAGAGCGAGTGCCCCTTCAGGTGGCCTTCGATGTCGATTCCTCCGAACGAGAAGTCCGGCGCGGACGCGCTCACCGTTTCCCCGGCGAGCGTGAAGTCGACCCCGTCCGCAGAGGTCCCGGGCGGAAGCCTCGCCGAGACCTTCAGCTCAGGGAGCGTCACCACTCCGCCCTCGTCGAGGCCATGGACCCGCAGCACCTGCCCCACGCTGACCGAATGGGCGGTGCCATCGCGCACCCGCCAGAGCGTCCCGCTGGCCTCGGCGGCGAGGAAGCTGTCGGCGTCGGCGTCCTGCCCTCGCACGTTCGACCAGCGCTGAAGCGCCCCGTCGTAGACGAACAGCCGCGATCCTGCGCGCACCCAGGCCCAACGTCCTCCGGTCGCCAGCTCCTCCGCGGGCGCGCCGAGATCGATCTTCCTCCAGCCTTCGAGGCCCAGGCGGAACAGCCCGCCCTCGCCCAGCACCCACAGCTCGCTCGGCCGATCGAAGCCCGCCGGCAGCGCTGCGAGGGTCTCGATTGCGCCCACCTCGCCCGCCGGAAGCGAGGAGGACCGGATCGACACGCTGCTGTCGTAGACCTCTGCGGCGTACAGCTCCCCCTTCCGGACGAACCAGACCGCCGACGCGCCCTGCTCGCTGCGCGCCGACGCGATCGCGGAGATCCCGTCGAGCGATGCGTCGCCGGACTTCAGCTCGAACAACTCGCCGTCGACGAGACGGAACAGTCCGCGCTGGTGGGCCAACCACCCGCCGAGCGCGATCGAGTCCGTCGCCCCGACGATGCCCGCGCCGTCGAGTGCGGTCGACCACCCGGGCGAGCTCACCCATCCGGACTGCGCGATCAGCGGCCCGCCTGCTCCCACCAACACCGCGGCATGCGGACCGAGCGGATACAGCGCCCGGATCGGCGCGTCCGTCCCGGGCGTCGAAGCAAGAAGCTCCAGGCCGGCCCGGGTACCATCGGCGCGCAGCCGGAAGGCCACCCCCTCCGGATCGATGAACATCCCGCCGCCGGACTGATCGGCGAACGCCGGGGCCAGACCGACCGGCACGGTGGAAGAGAGGACCACCGGCTCGAGCTCGTCCGGGGTCGGCCTGTCCACCGGGACTTCGGTGCAGGCCGCGAGAGCGCAGGCGCCGCAGGCCGCTGCGAGAGAAAGCAGAGCGCGTTGCATGTCTAGCTGAGCAGGAACCGCAACGGCTCCGCGCGGGTCGTGCTGTAGTCGAGGTTCGCGGTAGCGAGCAGGGTCGCGACGACGTGCTCGGGCATGATGTTGTCGCCGTTCGGGTCGATCGCCCCGTTGCGAAGATCCACGCGACCGGTGGCCATGGCGATGTTGCCGCTCTCGCCCACCACCACGTTGTGCTTCACGCCCGCGCCGATCACCGCGCACGAGCTGCACAGGTGGTGGTCGCGCCCCATCTGGAGGTTCATCGTCGGGGTCCGGGCGAACTCCGAGAAGACGAGCACGGTGGTGTGGTCGAGGAACGTCCCCCCCGACGGGTGCGGCGAAGTCCGCAGGTCGGTGATCAGATCGGCCACGGCATCGAAGCCGGGCTTGAGCATCTCCGCGTGGTCCTGCTGCGTGCCACCGTGGGTATCGAGCCCGGTGAGGATCTCCAGCGAGACGCACTGGCTGACGCCGGTCTTGATCGCGGTGGCGGCGAGCGCGACCTTTCCCGCTGGCGAGTTGAAGGGGCCACTCCCGGTCAGGCCGTAGCGGAGCCGCACCTCCTCGTTCTCCGGCAATTCGAAGCGGAAGTTCCGATCGAGCTTCTGCGCGAGCACCGCCTGAATCTGCTGCTGGGACGCGCGGTAGGCGCTGACCGCCCCCCGGCTGTCGTAGAGGGCGGCATTGGGATCCAGGGGTTGGTCCCGGAACTCGCGGAGGGCCTCCTCGAAGGGTTCGGTCATCACCGTCTGGCTCGGGGAGATCGCCAGCAGCAGATCCCGCGAGCTGTTGACCTTGAGCGCGGTGGCGAACGCCGGGAGGCGGTCGTTGTAGCTGGCGATGCCCTGGGCAATGGAGGGGATGGGAACCGCCGGCACCATCTGCGCCACGATCTCGGTGGAGGTCGACGACCCGCGCGCGGCGTTGCCGTTCGGGCGCTTCCCGGTCATGAAGTACAGAAGGCCCTCGTCGTGCGAGAGCGTGGTCATGTTGATGCCCCGCACCACGGCCATCTTGTCGTAGTGGTCCTGCAGCTTCCCGATCGCGGGCCCGAACTGGATGTTCGACGGGGCCGCGCCCACCCGCTGTACCGGCGTGATCGGCCGCTGCGGGAAGGGGCTCGACAGCAGGTGATAGCCGGGATCGATCCGCGTCTGCGGGATGCGGTCCTGGGTGAAGACCGTCGGGTCCCTCGGATCGAACGCGAGCAGCTGGTCCCAGCCGCCGCGGAAGTAGACGAAGATGAAGGCGCGATCGACCGGCTTCAGCGCCGCCGCCTGGGCGAAGGCGCGGAAGGGAAACCCGCCGAGCAGCGAGGCGCCCGTGAACGACGCCGCTGCCTTGAGGAAACCGCGCCGGCCAAAGGAGAAGGATCCTGGGTCTTTCATGGCGGGGCCTGGGGGCTAGTAGGTGAGGAACCGCGGGTCGGTCATGAGCGCGATGCACAGCGCCTGCAGGGTCTGTTCGGGCCGACGGGTCTCCTGCCCGAGCGCAGCGACCTTGTCCCAGAAGGCGGTCCAGCGGGTGAGCTCGTCGCCCGAGAGCGGGTACCCCCAGAAGCGGGTGCTCACGGCGACCAGGTTCTTCTGCACCGCCGCTGAGTCCGCAGTCGCCGGCTTCTTCGGGTCCGGAATGAAGGGGCTGAGGATGCGGGAGGCCGCGTCGGTCTGTTCGAGCTCCGCGCGCGCCGCCGCGTGGCAGACTTCGCGCGCGCCGTCATCGAGGAACTTGGTGAAGACCAGGTTCACCTCGCTGCTCTCGGTCGTGACGTAGGCGAAGTCCGCCTTCCCCAGGGAGGCCCCGAGAAACTGCAGACCGTTCCACTTGCGTCCGAGCACCTGCTGGATCGAGGCATCGAGCTGATCGACCGTGATCCGCCGCGGCGCGCGACCGACGTTCCCTCCCTGCAGCTCGGGATCCGGCATCGGCTCTGCGGGGGTTGCGGGCGCGTCCACCCGGACGAACTCCGCGTCCGCGGTGTCGCGGCTGCAGCCGCCGAGCCCCACAAGCGCCACACTCACTGCGCCGCCGAGGACCACCGCTCGGCTCCACGTCGAGGCAGCACCCATCAGTCAATCCTCCGATAGGCGTCGGTGGAGACGATCTTCTCGATCAAGGACTTCAGTTGATACCCGCCGGCCTGGAAGTCCCGGCTGAGCGGCTCCAGATAGAGCGCCTGCTCCTGCTCGGTCATCGGACGCCCGAGGTAGAAGTCCCAGAACCTCCGCACCGCGCAGCGCTCCAGCTCTCCCGTCTGCATCATCCGCTCGACCAGCTTGCGGGGCCCGAGCTCGATGTTCTCCTCTTCCGAGGGGGTCCGATAGAGGTAGCTCTGGAGCAACCCGAGACTGCTGGCGCCATCGCCGTCGTACGCGCGAAGGATGTAGTCCCTGCAGTCGCCGCAGTTCTGTCCCGTGATCGCGCACTCGCGGCACTGCGGGCTGAACTTCGGGTACTGGGCCGGGTCGAGCCACGTCGCGCCGCGCTCGCGGTAACGGCCCCAGTGGGAACCGGCCGGCTCGATCGTCGCGTGGCAGTAGTTGCAGCCGCAGCGCTGGGCGAGGTTGTTCTCGCGGTTGCAGTCGTCCTCGGGCGGAGGAAGCGTGGCGTCTGGCGGCGGCGTGAAGGTCTTGCAGAGGAACGCGTCGTAGAACGCATTCACCCGACTTCGCGCGGTGGGGAAACGCAGGAGGAAAGCGGCGGTGGTCAGCACTCCGCTGTGGTGCGCGTCGCGGACGTACTCCTTCCATTCCTCCTTCTGCCCGAAGGTCAGCGCCGGGATCACCTCCGGGGCCGCGGGTGGGGTGGCCGAGAACCCGAGCGCGTGCTGCCGGTCCCTGAAGATGCCGGAGAGCGGTCCGTTCACGAAGGAGCGCCGGGTGGTGAGGATGTTGAAGTACGGCTCGTCGCGACGCACCACGGAGTCGG
>JBAWAM010000129.1:0-10112 GCA_049589315.1 Myxococcaceae bacterium | reverse complement strand
CGTCGAGGATGTCCCAGACCTCGGGGCGCTCCTTCTCCACCATCTTCTTCGCGCTCTTGATGGTGGTGACGTACCCCTTCTCCTCGAGCTTGTTGTAGATGAAGGGCTTGAAGAGCTCGAGCGCCATGATCTTGGGCAGGCCGCACTGGTGGAGCTTGAGCTCCGGGCCGACCACGATCACCGAGCGGCCGGAGTAGTCCACGCGCTTGCCGAGCAGGTTCTGACGGAACCGGCCCTGCTTGCCCTTGAGCATGTCGGAGAGCGACTTCAGCGGCCGCTTGTTCGGGCCGGTGATCGTCTTGCCGCGGCGGCCGTTGTCGAACAGCGCGTCGACGGCCTCCTGCAGCATGCGCTTCTCGTTGCGGATGATGATGTCCGGCGCGTTGAGCTCCTGGAGCCGCTTGAGGCGGTTGTTCCGGTTGATCACGCGGCGGTACAGGTCATTGAGGTCGGAGGTCGCGAAGCGGCCACCGTCGAGGGGGACGAGCGGGCGGAGATCCGGCGGGATGACCGGGATCACGTCGAGCATCATCCACTCCGGCTTGTTGCCGGAGGTGCGGAAGGCCTCGGCGACCTTGAGGCGCTTGGCGAACTTCTTGCGCTTGGCCTCGGAGGTCGTCTCCCGCATCTCCTTGCGGAGCACCTCGGAGAGCGAGTGGATATCCAGCCCCTTGAGGATCTCCCGGACCGCCTCGCCGCCCATCATGGCGACGAAGGAGTCCTCGCCGAACTCGTTGAGGAGCCGATGGAGCTTCTCCTCCGAGATGAGCTCGCCCTGGGTGAGCGTGGTGCTCTTCGGATCGAGAACGATGTAGCTCTCGCAGTAGAGCACCTTCTCCAGGTCCTTCAGGGTCATGTCCAGCAGCGCGCCGAGGCGGCTGGGGAGCGACTTGAGGAACCAGATGTGGGCCACAGGGGTGGCCAGCGTGATGTGGCCAAGGCGCTCGCGGCGGACCTTGGACTGAATGACCTCCACGCCGCACTTCTCACAGACGACGCCGCGGTGCTTCATGCGCTTGTACTTGCCGCAGTTGCACTCGTAGTCCTTCACCGGGCCGAAGATACGGGCGCAGAACAGGCCGTCCCGCTCGGGCTTGAAGGTGCGGTAGTTGATCGTCTCCGGCTTCTTCACCTCGCCGTGCGACCACTGCCGGATCTTCTCCGGGGAGGCGATGCCCATCCGCATCGCCTGGAAAGAGAGCGGGTCCTTCGGCTTCTCGAAGAAATTGAAGATGTCCTTCACGGTCGCTCCAAACTCAAAAGCTGTAGAAAAATCCGGTCTGCAGTTCGCAGTTGGCAGCTAGCAGGCAGTCGGCTCGGGTCGGCAGGGGGCGCGGAATCCAGCACTGCCCCACCCTGCCGACTGCCAACTGCCAACTGCCAACCTCTAGCCTTCGGTGCCCGTCTTCTCGCCGTCGCCGCCGAAGTCGCCGCCGCCAAAGGCGCGCTGCCGCTCGGGCGGCGCGTTCTCCAGCAGCTCGACGTCGAGTGCCAGCGACTGCATCTCCTTGAGGAGCACGTTGAACGACTCAGGCAGGCCGGACTCGAGCGTGTTCTCGCCCTTGACGATCGCCTCGTACATGCGGGTACGGCCGACCACGTCGTCGGACTTCACGGTCAGGAACTCCTGCAGCGAGTACGCGGCGCCGTAGGCCTCCATCGCCCACACCTCCATCTCGCCGAGTCGCTGACCGCCGAACTGCGCCTTGCCACCGAGCGGCTGCTGGGTGACCAGCGAGTAGGGTCCGATCGAGCGGGCGTGGATCTTCTCGTCCACCAGGTGGTGGAGCTTGAGCATGTACATCACGCCTACGGTGACGTTCTGGTCGAACGGCTCGCCGGTGCGGCCGTCGAACAGGAGGCTCTGGCCGGACCTGGGGAGGCCCCCCATCTCCAGCAGCTCGTGCAGCTCGGTCTCACGGGCGCCGTCGAACACCGGCGTCGCCACGTGGATGCCCTTCTTGAGCTTCTGGCAGAGCACCTTCACCTCGTCGTCCGGGAGCTTGTCCAGGAACTCGTGGAACGAGGGGTCGTCGAACACCTTCTTGATCACCGGACGGAGCTTGTCGCCCGACCAGTTCTCCTCGACGTACCGGTTCAGCGTCTCGCCCATGCCCTTGGCGGCCCAGCCGAGATGCGTCTCCAGGATCTGCCCGATGTTCATGCGCGAGGGCACGCCGAGCGGGTTCAGGACGATGTCCACCGGACGCCCGTCCTCGAGGTACGGCATGTCCTCCTCGGGGAGGACGCGCGAGACGACGCCCTTGTTACCGTGGCGGCCTGCCATCTTGTCGCCGACCGACAGCTTGCGCTTGATGGCGACGTACACCTTCACCATCTTGATCACGCCCGGCGGGAGCTCGTCGCCCTTCTTGATGCGGGCGATCTTCTCGCCGAAGGCCAGCTTGATGGCCTCGCGGGTCTCCTCCAGGTTGCGGAGGATGTCGCGGACCTTGGCGTCGACCTGATCACCGACGGTGATCTCCGGCCAGTACTTGTACGGGACCTGGTCCAGCAGCGCGTCGTCGAGGACGTCGCCCTTCTTGAGCAGCTGCTTGCCCTTGTCGTCGACCAGCTTGCCCTGGACCTCCTTGCCCACCAACATCTTGCGGATGCGGCGGTAGGCGGACTCCTGGATGATCCGGATCTCGTCGTTCTGGTCCTTGAGGAGGCGGGCCTCCTCCATCGACTCGATCTGCTTGGCGCGCTCGTCCTTCTCCACGCCCTTGCGCGAGAAGACCTTGGCACCGATCACCGTTCCCACGACGCCAGGCGGGACGCGCAGGGACGTGTCGCGCACGTCTCCCGCCTTCTCGCCGAAGATCGCGCGGAGCAGCTTCTCTTCGGGGGAGAGCTGGGTCTCGCCCTTCGGAGTGATCTTGCCGACCAGGACGTCGCCCGGCTTCACCTCGGCGCCGATCCGGATGATGCCGGACTCGTCGAGGTCCTTGAGGGCCTCCTCACCGACGTTCGGGATGTCGCGGGTGATCTCTTCCTTGCCCAGCTTGGTGTCGCGGGCGATGCACTCGAACTCCTCGATGTGGATGGAGGTGAAGTAGTCGTTCTTCACCAGCCGCTCGGAGAGGAGGATCGAGTCCTCGAAGTTGTAGCCCTGCCACGGCATGAACGCGACCACCACGTTCTGGCCGAGCGCGAGCTCACCCGCCTCGGTGGCCGGACCGTCGGCGATGACGTCGCCCTTCAGGACCCGGTCGCCCTTCTTCACGATGGGCTTCTGGTTGAGGCACGTGTTCTGGTTGGAGCGCGTGTACTTGAGGAGGTTGTAGATATCGACCTCGTTCGCCACGTCGCTGAAGGCCGCGGGGACGTCCGCCTTCACCACGATGCGGCTGGCGTCGACCGACTCCACGATGCCGTCCCGGCGGGCCACCATGGTCACGCCGGAGTCGCGCGCCACGATTGCCTCGATGCCCGTGCCGACCAGCGGCGCCTCGGTCCGGATCACCGGAACCGCCTGGCGCTGCATGTTCGAACCCATGAGGGCGCGGTTCGCGTCGTCGTTCTCGAGGAACGGGATCAGAGAGGCGGCCACCGACACCAGCTGGTTCGGCGACACGTCCATCAGCTGCACGTCCTCCGGGCGGATCTGTACGAACTCACCGCCGCGACGGCACGAGACCAGTTCGTGGACGAACTTGCCCTTCTTGTCCACCGCCGCGTTGGCCTGGGCGATGGTGTGCTTCTCCTCCTCGAGGGCGGAGAAGAACGAGGTCTCGCCGGTGAGCTGGCCGTTCTCGACCCGGCGGTACGGGGTCTCGACGAAGCCGAACTCGTTCACCCGGGCGTAGGTGGAGAGCGAAGCGATCAGGCCGATGTTCGGACCTTCCGGCGTCTCGATCGGGCAGATGCGGCCGTAGTGGGTCGGGTGCACGTCGCGCACCTCGAAGCCCGCGCGCTCGCGCGTCAGACCACCGGGCCCGAGCGCCGAAAGTCGGCGCTTGTGGGTGACCTCGGAGAGCGGGTTCGTCTGGTCCATGAACTGCGACAGCTGGGACGAACCGAAGAACTCCTTGATCACCGCCGTCACCGGCTTGGCGTTGATCAGGTCGTGCGGCATGAGCGTCTCGATCTCCTGGAGGCTCATCCGCTCCTTGATCGCACGCTCCATCCGGACCAGGCCGATGCGGTACTGGTTCTCGAGCAGCTCGCCCACCGCGCGGACGCGGCGGTTGCCGAGGTGGTCGATGTCGTCGATCTGGCCCTTCCCGTTCTTCAGATCGATGAGGTAGCGGATCGACTCCAGGATGTCCCGCTTGGTCAGGATCTGGCCGTCGAGCGGCTCCTCGATGCCGAACTTGAAGTTCAGCTTGAGGCGGCCGACCTTCGAGAGGTCGTAGCGCTCCGGATTGAAGAACAGGTTGGTGAACAGATTGACTGCGGTCTCCGGAGTCGGGGGATCGCCCGGGCGGAGCCGACGGTAGATCTCCATGACCGCCTGCTCGGGGTTCTCTACCTTGTCGATGAGCAGCGTCTCACGGAGGTAGGGGCCGACGTTCAGGTTGTCGATGAAGAGGACCTTGAACTCCTTGATGCCGCGCTTGAGGAGCTCGTCGATCTTCTCCTGCGAGATCTCTTCGTTCGTCTCGAGGATGACCTCACCGGTGTTCTCGTCCACCACGTCGTAGGCGGACACCTTGGTGAAGAGTTCGTCCGCGTCGATCGGCAGCGTGCCAATCTTCGCCGCCTCGAGCTTCTTGAGGGCCGCGCGGGTGAACTTGCGGTTCTTCTTGACGATGACCTCGCCGGTCTTCGGGTTCTTGACGTCGCGGGTCGCGCGAACACCCGGGAGCAGCTCGAGCTCCACCGACTTCTCGTACTCGGTGGGCGAGTGCAGGAAGATCGTCTCGGTGGCGTAGTAGTAGTTGAGGATCTCCTCGGTCGTGCCGCGGAACTCGAGCGGGTTCTTCCGCGCGGTGTCGGGCACCGCGCCCAGGGCGCGGATCAGCACCGTGACGGGCAGCTTACGGCGCCGGTCGATGCGGACGTAGAGAAGGTCCTTGTGGTCGAACTCGAAGTCGAGCCACGAGCCGCGGTACGGGATGACCCGGGCGTTGTAGAGCAGCTTGCCGGACGAGTGGCTCTTGCCCTTGTCGTGGTCGAAGAACGCGCCCGGAGAGCGGTGAAGCTGGGAGACGACGACCCGCTCGGTCCCGTTGATGATGAAGGTGCCGTTCTGGGTCATCAGCGGGATTTCCCCGAAGTAGACCTCCTGCTCCTTCACGTCCCGGATCGACTGGGCGCCTGTCTCTTCGTCCTTGTCCCAGACGACGAGGCGCACGACGACCTTGATCGGCGCGGAGTACGTCATGCCGCGCTGATGGCACTCGTCGACGTCGTACTTGGGTTTCTCGAGGTGGTAGCTCACGAACTCCAACGAGGACGTTTCGTTGAAGTCGCGGATCGGAAACACCGACTTGAAGACACCCTGAAGCCCGAGGTCCTCACGCTTCTCCGGCGGTACGTCCGCCTGGAGGAACTTCTCGTAGGACTGCTTCTGGATGTTGATAAGGTTCGGGATGTCGATGATCTTCTGGATCTTCGCGAAGCTCTTCCGAACCCGGAAGTTGTTCTGAATCGACGTCGGCATTCTGTCTCCGGCTCGCGGCGATACAGCAGGGGGACCTACTTAAACTTCGGGCAAGCAGCGATTTCTTCCGCCACCTGCAAACGGGCGAAGCCGGCGCCCCTTCGAGGGGATCGCCGGCTCGCTTTTCGACGGGGGAGGCGAGCGGCGTGCCCACCTGCCCCATCGACTTCGGACTACTTGATCTCGACGGTGGCGCCAGCGGCAACCAGCTGAGCCTTCATCTTCTCGGCATCGGCCTTGGCAACGGCCTCCTTGACCACCTTGGGGGCGCCCTCGACCAGGTCCTTGGCCTCCTTCAGGCCCAGGCCGGTGATCGCGCGGATCTCCTTGATGACGTTGATCTTGTTCGCGCCCGCGCTCGCGAGGACGACGTCGAACTCCGTCTTCTCCTCGACAGGAGCAGCGGCCGCGGCCGGGCCGGCGGCCACGGCAACAGCGGCGGCGGAAACGCCCCACTTCTCCTCGAGCTTCTTCACCAGCTCCGCCGCCTCGATGACGGTGAGCTGCGACAGGGAATCCACGATCGCGTTCAGGTCAGCCATGTTCTTCTTCCTTCGTTCCCGGCCTTCGTCCCCTTGGGGCAGCCTGGCCGGACAATCAGTTGATGGTTCTCTTCCAGAAAATCCGGACTACTGCTGCTTCTCGGAGTGAGCCTTGACGACCATCGCCAGCTGCTGTCCCGGGGCGGCAATCGTCCGAACCAGCTTGGACGCCGGCTGGTTGATGACGCCGAGGATCATGGCGCGCAGCTCGGGCAGGCCCGGCAACTTCGCCAGCGCCTTGACGCCCGCGGCGTCGACCTTCTTGCCCTCCACGACCGCGCTCTTCACCTTGATCGTCTCGAGGTCCTTGATGAACTCCGAGAGGATCTTGGCAGGGGCCACGACGTCGTCGTAGCTGATGCACATGGCCATCGGCCCGGCGAAGTCGTCGGCGATCGTCTCGACCGGAGTGCCCTTCGCAGCACGCTTGGCCAGCGTGTTCTTGAGCACCTTGTAATCGACGCCGCCGTCGCGCAGCTTCTTGCGCAGGTTGGTGACGGTCGCGACGTTCAGCTTGGTGAATTCCACCGCGATGGCGGTCTTCGCGCGGCTGAACTTTTCGTGGAGCTCATTGATCAGCTCCTCCTTCTCGCTCTTGATCATGTCTGTTTCACCTCCTCTGTGACCCCTCGCGGGGCGTACTGCCTGGGCCAGAGGCTGGGAGCGAGAGGAACTCCGAAGAGAACCATCGTCTCCCTCGTCTGGGCAGGGCGTGGGACCCGAAGGACCCGTTTAAATCCGGCGTCTCCTCCGCTCCTTCCATCCCGCTTTCGCGATTGCCAACGGAAAGAGCGTCCTCGACCCCGGATCCCTGCTGTCTTGGACCAGGGATTCGGAACACCAGCCTTCATCGGCGCTGGCGTCCGAGTTGCAAGCCGGGCGCACTTACACACGCGCATCGGCAATGTCTAGTCTTTTTTCAAACGCGGTCGACAGGCCGACCCTGCGGGCATCCGCGGATGCACTGCGGATTCCGCGTTTCAGACGGAAATGTGCATCCGACTGCCAACTGCCAACTGCCGACCCGCCGTTCGCTACCGCACCCGGTTCGCGATCTCGGACGTGTCGACCTTGATGCCGGGGCCCATGGTGGTGCTGATGGCGATGCCCTTGAGGTAGACGCCCTTGGCGGTGGACGGCTTGAGGCGCATCACCAGGTCGACCAGCGCGTTGAAGTTCTCCTGGAGCTTCTCCGGAGAGAACGACGCCTTGCCCACCGGCGCGTGCACGATGCCGGCCTTCTCCACGCGGAACTCGACCTTACCGCCCTTCGCGTCGCGAACGGCCTTGGTCACGTCCGGGGTGACGGTGCCGGTCTTCGGGTTCGGCATCAGGCCGCGGGGCCCGAGCACCTTACCGAGTCGACCGACGACACCCATCATGTCCGGGGTCGCCACCACGGTGTCGAAGTCCATGAAGCCCTCTTCGATCCGCTTCTGGAGGTCTTCGGCACCCACCACGTCGGCGCCGGCGGCCTCGGCCTCGGAGGCCTTCTCGCCCTTGGCGAACACCGCCACGCGGACGGTCTTGCCCAGGCCGTTCGGGAGCACCACGGCGCCACGGACCATCTGATCCGCGTGCTTCGGGTCCACACCCAGGTTCACCGCCACTTCGACCGTCTGGTCGTACTTGGTGGCGCGCACGGCCGTCGTCTCCTTCAGGAGCTTGAAGGCCTCGTCGATCGTGTACTTCTTGTTGCGATCCACCTTCTCGGCGGCCGCGCGGAACTTCTTGCCAGTATTGTTGGCCATGTTCAGGTCCTCAGTTCAGGTGGAGAGAGTCAGTCGACAACATCGATGCCCATCGAGCGCGCGGTGCCTGCGATGGTCTTCATCGCCGCCTCCAGCGTCGCCGCGGTCATGTCCTGCATCTTCTTGTTGGCGATGTCCTCGACCTGCTTCCGGGTGATCTGCCCGACCTTCTCCTTGCCCGGCTTGTGCGCCCCAGAGCCCTTCTTCTTCTCGGTGTGCAGACCGGCCGCCTTCTTGATCAGCACCGGCGCGGGCGGGGTCTTGAGCTCGAAGGTGAAAGAACGGTCCTGATACACGGTGATGATCACCGGGATGATCAGGCCTTCCTTCATGGCCTCCTGGGTCTTCGCGTTGAACTGCTTGCAGAACTCCATGATGTTCACGCCCTGCTGACCGAGCGCGGGGCCGATCGGCGGAGCGGGATTCGCCTTGCCGGCAGGAATCTGCAGCTTGACCTGTCCTGTGACCTTCTTCACGTTGCTACCTCAGTGGTTCGAGCGGCCTTGCGGCCTCCCACGTTGCCCCTGGCCGGATGGGCAGGGGGTGCTGCCCGGACGACCTCTCAGCCGCCCGTCTTCTCAACCTGCATGAAGTCCAGTTCGACCGGCGTGGACCGACCGAAGATCGAGACGAGCACCTTCACCCGCCCCTTCTCCGGGTTCACCTCTTCCACCGTTCCGGAGAAGTTGGTGAATGCGCCGTCGCTGACGCGCACGGTGTCGCCGACCTCGAAAGCCACCTTCGCCTTCGGCTTGAGGATGCCTTCGGAGATCTGGCTGGTGAGCCGCTGGACCTCGCCCTCGCGCATGGGCACGGGGTCCTGACCGGTCACCGCGCCGACGAAGCCGGTCACCTTGGGCGTGTTCTTCACCGTGTGGAGCGTCCGGTCGTTCATCTCCATCTGAACGAGGATGTAGCCCGGCATCAGCTTCCGCTTGGTGGTCTTCCGCTCGCCCTTGACCATCTCCACGACCTGCTCCACGGGGATCAGGATCTCCCCGAAGTAGTCCTGGAGGCCATCGAGACGGATCTTGTCCTCGAGACTCTTCTTCGCCTTGTTCTCGTACCCGGAGTACGTGTGGACGGCGTACCACTTCTTCTCGGCCATTACAGATTCCCCCACAGCCTGGGCAGCCACTCGACCATGATCTGATAGGCCAGCGTGTCGATTCCGAAAAGGATGAAGGCGGCCACCAGCGAGGCGATGACCACGGCCACGGTCGCTACCCGGGTCTCCGTCCAGGTAGGCCAGGTCACCTTGAGCAGCTCGGACGCGCTCTCGAGTGCGAGCCCGCGGACGCGCTTGTTCACCCAGGCGAACGCGACCAGCCCGAGCCCCAGCGCAATGCCGATCCCCGACGAGAGCGTCCAGTCGAGGCCTTCGATGAGGACTGGGTTCGACCACCCCGCGCCCGCCCAGACCAGCTCGAGCATCTTGCCGAAGAACAGCGCAAGGATGAGGGCGGTGATGATGTAGAAGATGACCACCAGGCGGAGCGGATCCATCCCGGAACGGTTGGCCTGCTGGCTGGCTTCGGATGCGGTCGCCATGGGTTTGGAGATGCCTTCCTGGATCAAAGCGCCGCCCGGTACCCCTCCAAAAGGAGCACCGGGCGGCGTCGGTGTAAATGGCAGGCCAGGAGGGATTCGAACCCCCAACACGCGGTTTTGGAGACCGCTGCTCTACCGTTGGAGCTACTGGCCTAGAGACCTGTTTAGACCTTGCCTTCGCGGTGCGGCTGGTGCTTGCGGCACCGAGGGCAGAACTTGCTCAGCTCGAGCTTGTCCTGCTGCTTACGACGGTTCTTGGTCGTGGTGTAGTTCCGCTCCTTGCAGGTCGTGCACTCGAGCGAAATGATGCTGCGGTTACCTTTTGGCATGTTGAGCCTCTTCTAACAGCGAAGGGGAAGGCCGCTTCCAGGCGACCTTCCCCGCTCGTCTCGTTGTCAGTAGGCCACCCGGGAGCTGAAGGCCCCCGGAGGGCGCTACTGGACGACCTCAGCGACGACGCCGGCGCCCACCGTACGACCACCCTCACGGATGGCGAACCGGAGCTCCTTCTCCATCGCGATCGGGGTGATCAGCTCCACGTCCATCGTGATGTTGTCACCCGGCATCACCATCTCCGTCCCGGCAGGCAGCGTCACGTTGCCGGTCACGTCGGTGGTGCGGAAGTAGAACTGCGGCCGATAGCCGTTGAAGAACGGGGTG
>JBAWAM010000128.1:0-6557 GCA_049589315.1 Myxococcaceae bacterium | reverse complement strand
GTGCGCACACTGGCCAGGTACAGGTGAGGCAGAGGCTTCCCTGGGCCGAGCTGCTTCGCAAGGTCTAGACGCCCGGGCCAAACCGTCGAAATCAGCCGCGGCTGCTCAGCTGCCCAATTCAGCGGTTAGCGTGCCACAACAGGTCGGCGGTCACCTCAGCTACCGATGCCGCGCCGGCGAGCGCCATCGCATGCCCGGTGTCGTCGCGGAGCTCATCGAGCACGCGCCGTACGCCCTCGGCCCCATCGACGGCCAGCCCCCACAGAATCGGTCGTCCGACGAGGACCGCTCGCGCCCCCAGTGCGAGCGCTCGCAGCACGTCACGTCCGGTCCGCACGCCTCCGTCCACGAGCACCTCTGCGCGCCCACCCACCGCGGCCACGACCTCGGGGAGCGCTTCTGCTGTCGCGAGCGCGCCATCGAGCTGCCGTCCGCCATGGTTCGAGACGATCACGCCCGCCGCTCCTGCATCGAGGCAGTGCTGAGCGTCGTCCGCCCGCAGCACGCCTTTCACCAGGACCGGCAGTCCCGAGAGTTCGCGCAGCCAGGCCACGTCGTCGAACGTGATGTCCGGCGCCTGCTCGGCGAGAGCACGGTCCGTGAGTCGCTCGAGGTTCGCGAGGAAATCTTCGTCGGAAATCGCGAGCCGGTCCCGACCTCGGCGCTTTCGGCCGACGAAAGGTGTGTCACCGGTGAGCACCAGCGCGCTTGCGCCTGACCGAACCGCGCGCTGGACCATGTCGCGCGTGAGTCCTCGATCGCGCAGCACGTAGACCTGGAACCACCATGGCCCGGCGCGCTGCGCGATGTCCTCGATGCGAATGGACGCGCGAGAGGACAGGACCAGCAGACTCTCTGCCGCGGCGCAGCCCTCTGCCGTGGCGAGCTCTCCCTGCGGGTGGGCCAGTCGGTGGAACGCAGTGGGCGCGACCAGGACCGGCGCGGCGATCCGCGTGCCGAGAACGGTGGTCGCGGTGTCGACGCGGCTCACATCCCGCAGCACATGCGGCAGGAGCTTCAGGTTCGTCCACGCGCGACGGTTCTCGGCGAGGGTCTCCTCCTCTCCCGCGCCGCACGCGTAGTACTCGAATACGTCTGGCGGAAGTACCGCGCGCGCTCTGCTCTCGAGCGTCTCCCAGGGCGTCATCGCGTACCGGCTTGCCACAGGCGCGGCCGCGAACGGAAGAGATCAGGGGACGGTTGCGTCGAGCGCTGGCCGCTATCGTTCCAAGGTGGTCCATCACCCGCTAAAGGCTCGCGAAAAGAATCGCCAGTAGCAGGATCGCGGTGAAGATCCAGCCCACCATCTTCGCCGCACCGATATCGGTTGGCGGCAACGGTGTTTCCCTGGGGACGCGCTCTCCCAGCGGTGCCGAGTCGTGCGCTGACGCTGCGTCCTCCCGTTTGCCCGCCAGGGAGGTCTTGCCTGGCGGCGTTGCATCAACCTCCGCAGCATGTTTGGCCAGGTGTTTTCGATACCATGCCTCGAGCTTGTCCACCGTCTGAGGCGGAGCACCTGGCAGAGAGCAGAGCTGCTGTTGGAGCGGGAAGAATCTCGGCTCGCACGAATGCGGCAGGAGATCATCCACCGCATCCAGCAGCAGGGCGCGGATCTCGCGGGCGGAGTCAGCGTCCCTCCGCGCGAGCTCCCCCAGCGCGGTCACGGCCGCGGCCGAAACCCAATCGACGGGTCCGAACACGAGCGACTCGAACACGTCGCGCACCGCGCGGAAGCCTCCGCGAAGGTTCGCGAGGACGAGCGCTCCGGCGACCTGGTAGTGATAGAGCCCGACGGGCAAAGTTCGCAGCCACTCCGGGTCATTGGGCGGATGCACGAGCGCCGAGGCAATCTCCAGGGCCCGCGCGCCCTCGAGCGTCGCTCCGAGTGTCGCCGCCTCATCCCAGAGCGCGGTCAACCCACCCGTCGTCGAGCCCACGTGCGCGATTGCACGCCGAAGGTCCTCGGAGGGGGCCGGAAGCGCAGGATGAGGAATTCCCTCCCGGAATTCCCAGACCCGCGCCGTACCGCCACGGCGATGGGAGGCGGGGTCCGGAACGTTCGGCGGAGCGTTCATCGTGTATTCAGCGGCGGCGACGTCGTTCGAACCGCTCTGATAGAGGGCGGTGAGCAGTCGGTTCGAAGGCGATTCCCAGCCGCTGACATACATCTTGAGTTGGGCCCGGCCGGGAATGAATTGAGCTCCGTGCTCGCGAAACACATTCGCCGTCGCGTCCGTCGGCATGGCGACGTCGAGCCCGGAGGCGTCGCGGCGGACGCGGTCCATCATCTCCACGCGATCGCCGTTCTGGCCGACCGCACGGAAGAGCGCCTCCAGCGCCTTCGCTTCGGGATCTTCCAACGGACAGCTCTGCAGGAACGCAAGCGCCCGCTCCGAGTCTCCAGCGACGAACGCGCTCCGCGCCTGCTCGAAGAGAATCGAGTCATCCTGCGGCCACTGCTCGCGAGCAAGCTGGAAGATCTCCGCTGCGCGGCCGTCCCCCATGGCGCGCAGCGTGAGGCCCTTCTGCACAATCGCGTTGTATTGGCCCCGTTGCACTCCCGGTTCGAGCGCCTCGAGGGCGCGCTCATACCTTCCGACGCGTCGCAGGATTCCTGCTTCGACGCCGATTTGCAGCGAGCCGGGATGCAAGAGGAGCGCTTCGGCAAGCTCGGCGTAGCCTGCGAGCAGCGCCCGCTCACCTGGCAGCAGCCGGTGCAGTCCGATCGATCCCCTACCGATCTCCGCGAGAAGTCGCATCACCTGGGTTCGTGCGTCCTCCCCAAGGTTTCGCCCCTGCAACGTGGCCGCTGACAGCCAGGCCGTCAGCACGAGCTCGAACCCCCGGTCGGGACAGGCCTCGCAGACTCTCGCAAGGTGCAGGACCGCTTCGTCGATGCAGCCATTTCGCTGCAGCGCCATCGCCCGAAGGAGGTGCGTTCCCAGATACGCGTCCTCCTCCGGCAGGTGCTGAAGGATGTCGCACTGTTGCGCGACTGAATCGAACGCGAGTTGCACCTGCTCGTTGAAAGGGGCGATGCCCACGGCACTCGCGAGGTGCGTCACGGCATGCCGAAGGTCACGTTCCGCGAGCGCCGCCTGGACCTTCATCAATTCATTCGAGAGATCGTCGTTCGACACAGCGACTCCACGGCAGAGGGAAAGGACCACCTGCGGCTCCGCGACTGGCTTACCGCTCTGGCGGGCTGAGTGGGCACACTCGCGCGGAATTTTGATGCTGTCGATACGCTGTATCGGGCCGTGAAACAGGATGGGCCATTGTCCGGGTGGTCCAACGCTCGAGAGGAACGCCATGAGCATGTGGTCGATCATCGCGTCAGTAGTGGCAGTTGCCGTGTGTGCCCTTCCATCCGCAGCTCGGGCCAACTGCGCCATGCCGGTGGGTTATGGCGTCCGGGTCGAACAAGGTGACCATCTGCCCGCAGGCGTTCGGCGAGCGGACGTGCCCCGATCCGGATGGCCTACTGCGCAGGAACGAAGCCTCGGGCGACACCACGAAGATCCCCGATTGCGATGCCAACGGGTGCTACGTGGACGAGTGCGTTCCTCCCGGGAGCTCTCCCGGCGCGAGCACGGCAGATGTGGAGGGCCAGCTCTCGGTCAGGCCGCCCTCCAGGGACTGGAGTTGATCGGCCTCAGCACTCCTCACGAGCGCCGCGCGACAAGTAGGTGTTGAAGATCCTGCCCCGAGTTGAACTTCTTGATTCCCTCGTCCGACCCCTCGTCTCCGTCATTCCAGCGTCGTGGTCAGACTGCTGGATTCGCGTACGTCGTGAGCGGATCCTGGGGCGTGAGCTCGCTGTCCGCTCGAAGCACTGCGAACGGGACCGGCCGCTCAGGAACGAACGTCAGGCGCGACCACATCCGGCCGTCGTCCGTCCGGCCATGCTCGTACGTCAGCGCGTAATCACCTGCCGGCATGGCGACCTCCCGACCATCGGCGATGCTGGCGATCTCGATCCTTCCGGCCTCAGGGACGCGAAACGGGACGCGGATCGCTCGCACGGTCACCTCGAGGAGCTCCGCCGAGCGAGGTGAGAGCTGAACCTCGACGTCAACAGGCCCGTCATCCAGTGTGGCGAAGGAAACGCTCCCGTCACGCCACGAGAATCCCTGCGCAACGTGCTCCTTTCGCCATTCGTTGAAAGGGTTCTCGAGCGACGGGTCGAAGACGGCCAGTTGCGTATAGCTCACGCTGATGGACATCCGCGATCTGCTCATCGCTCTATGCGCGGCGCGACCCGGCTGGGCCTCAAGCGTGCGGCGCGGAGACTTCCACGTCCCGCTGCGGGCGCTTGCGGAGCGTGCCCATGACGATGTCCACCCAGCGGTGGCTGATGCCGTAGTTCTTGTCGGGGGTGTTGAAGTGGTGCGCCATGTGTTGCGCGCGCACGCCACGCACGGCGCATCACACGTTCGCCGTCCACGCCCGGCCAAAGCGGTAGGCACCCGTCGATCATCGTTCCGGTGGCATCGATCGGGCAGAGCCCGCGAACCCACAGCATCAGGCTGCCGCGTCGTCCCCGGGCCCCACGCCGGGCGTCGCGGCCATGCGGCCGTCCTGGATCTTCAGCACGCGGCGGGCGTGTCCGACGACCCGGGGATCGTGGGTGGAGAAGAGGAACGTCACGCCCTTCTCCCGGTTCAGCCGGAGCATCAGCTCGAGGATCTGCTCGCTGGTCTCGGAGTCAAGGTTGGCGGTCGGCTCGTCCGCGAGCACCAGGCGGGGATCGGTGATCAACGCCCGGGCGATCGCTACCCGCTGTCGCTGGCCGCCGGAGAGCTCGTCTGGCTTGTGCTGCAGATACGGCCCGAGCCCCACGTCTTCGGCCAGCTTCTGCACGCGCCGGCGAAGCTCGGACGCCTTCTCCGGCGCCTTCCGGATCGCACAGGGGAACTCGATGTTCTCCGCCACGCTCAGCACCGGGATCAGGTTGAAGCTCTGGAAGATGAACCCGAGCTTCCGGTTGCGCACGTCCGCCAGCGCGTCGAAGTCACGGCCGGTGATGTCCTCGCCGTCGAGCACGTAGCGGCCGCCGCTCGCGCGGTCGAGGCACCCGATGATGTTCAGCACCGTGGTCTTCCCCGAGCCGGACGGCCCCGTGATGACGGTGAACTCGCCCTGACGTACGACGAGATCCACGCCGCGCAGCGCGGTCACCTCGGTCTTCCCGAGCTGGTAGGTGCGGGTGATGCCGGACAGCTCGATGAGCGAACGCGTTTCCATCAGTAGAAGACCTTGATTTCAAACATCCCGCGCCACGCCATGGGCACGAGCGAGTACTCGGAGACCGCCTCGCCGGTGTCGGGATCGACGGCGGCCAGCGACGACGGCCCGGGGAACGGTACGAACGCGGAAGCGGTCAGCGTCATCCACTCCGTCGCCCTCCACCCCACGCTCGGCACAGCGAGGCCGGAGAGATCCTGCAGGCTCGCCAGCACCATGGCGGACACGGTGAAGTCGTCCCGGAGGTTCGGCTTCTGCCAGGACGCGAAGAGGTAGTGCTGACCCATGGGCTCGAAGCGCAGCCGCTGGGGGATCCCGTTCTCGTCCGCCCCGAACAGCGGAACGCCGGCCGCGCCCCCCTGCGAACCGAGCAGGGTGCTCAGCGACCTGAGCTGTGACAGCGCGTTCACCGTGTCCTGCGCCTGCGCCCGGGTGAAGCCGTCCGCCTGGTAGAGGTACTCGATCGACAGGATCGACTCGTCGGAGAAGTGCGTCCGTCCGCCGACCAGCACGCGCGGGAGGAACTTCGAGCTCTCCAGCAGGTCCATCCGCGTGAACGGCTGCTTCTCCAGACCGCACTGGATGATCGCCTCCCGGCTCGCAACGCACGGCCCGTTCACGTAGGCGCGCGGCGAGCCGGTCTGGAGCAGGGCCTCGACGTGCAGTTCGTGGACCTCGAAGAAGTAGCGGGAGAAGGACAGGCCGGCGCGCGGCTTCGCCTTGAACTCGTCGCGGTAGCCGTTGCCGTAGAACAGCATCACGTTCACGTCGGCGTCCGCCACCAGCGCATACATCCGCGCAGCGAGCTGGTAGTGCGCCTGATCGTCGCGGCGGTCCCATTCGGGCCACACCAGGAACCGATAGGGGATCCCGCTCGCCTGCGCCGTGATCCTCGGGCTGGCGAGGAACGAGAAGGTCATCTTCTCCAGCGGGACCTCGAGCTGGGCGAGCCAGGCGCCTGCGCGCTGCAGCGCCGGATCGGTCGGATCCTTCAACGGGTTGAGCAGGTCGGTCGGGTTGTACGCCATGCCCGAGCCCCACACGACCCGCTTGCGTCCCACGGTCAGGTTGAGCGCAGGGAGGAAGTCGTGGCTGAGGTACAGCTCGCTCAACGAGAAGTAGGGCCGGGAGCCGTCCAGGTCACGATCCGGCAGCCGGATCTCGTTCCCGCTCTCGTCGACCCCCCGGTAGTCGAAGGCGATCCGACCGAAGGCGGAGATGTCCGCGTAGACGAACGATCGCTCGCCGAACGCCTGTCGGACCTGCACGTTGCCTTCGAGGAGGTTGTCCACGCGCGGTTGGTCGTCGGC
>JBAWAM010000127.1:0-6303 GCA_049589315.1 Myxococcaceae bacterium | reverse complement strand
GACCCGTGCCTCACACAAACAAGCTGCTAAGCGACTCACCCGTCGAGATCCGGTGGATCGCCTCGCCGAACAGCCGAGCCGTGCTGAGCTGGCGGATCTTCGGGCAGGCCTGCGCTTCCTTCGACAGCGGCACCGTGTCGGTGAACACCACGTCGTCCAGCACGCTCTCGGTGATCCGCTTGATCGCCGGGCCGGAGAGGATGGGGTGCACTGCGTAGGCCACAACCTTGCGCGCGCCCTCCTTCTTGAGGGCGGCGGCCGCCTGGGTCAGCGTTCCGGCGGTGTCGACCATGTCGTCCACCAGAATGGCGTCCTTGCCCTTCACGTCGCCGATCAGGTTCATCACCTCGGAGACGTTCGCGCGGGTGCGCCGCTTGTCGACGATGGCCAGCGTCGTGTTCAGCCGCTTGGAGTAGGCGCGGGCACGCTCGACGCCGCCGGCGTCCGGCGACACGATCACCAGCTCTTCCGGGTTCGGGAACTGCGCCCGCAGGTCCTCGAGGAACACCGGCGACGCATACAGATGATCCGACGGGATGTGGAAGAAGCCCTGGATCTGCGCCACGTGCATGTCCATCGACACCACCCGGGTGGCGCCAGCGGTCTGCAGCAGATCAGAGACCAGCTTCGCGGAGATCGGCGTGCGCGGCGCGACCTTCCGATCCTGCCGGGCGTAGCCGAAGTAGGGGATGACTGCGGTGATCGACAGGGCGCTCGCTCGTTTGAGCGCGTCGATCATGATCAACATCTCCATCAGGTGGTCGTTCGCCGGTGGGCAGGTCGACTGGATGATGAAGGTGTCGACGGCGCGGACGTTCTCGCCGATCTCGACCTGGATCTCTCCGTCGGAGAACCGGCCTACCTCGGCCTTCCCGAGGGGTTTCTTCAGGTACTCGCATACCTTATGTGCGAGCGCGAGGTTGGAGTTGCCGGCGAAGACCTTGAACTCAGGGCGGACCGCGGACATGGCGCGTCACTAGAACAGCGCGACGCGGAAGGGAAGGATAGTTTCTGGGTGCGCCACGCTCTTACATCAAACGCTGCTCACGCCGCCGATTCATCCGCCTGTTGGAAGACGATGCCCTTCTTCATCTGGCGCTCGTACTCACCCAGGATCACCTTCTCCATCCGGTCCCGCGTGTCCGCGTTCAACGGATGGGCGATGTCCTTGTACGTTCCGTCCTTCCGACGCTTGGCCGGCATGGCGATGAAGAGCCCGCTGCTGCCATGGATGACCTTGAGGTCCCGGATGACGAAACAGTTGTCGAGCGTGATGGTGACGTAGGCTTTGAGCTTGTCCTCGTCGACCGGAAACACCTTCACATCGGTGATCTCCATGAGGCCCCCCACTATCCTTGGTGCTTGTCTGGAGAATGAGTGAGGAAGGGTAGGAAAAGCAAGCAGCCGTCCCCGGATCCGGCATTTTCGCGATTGAACCGTCCCCCTCAGTGCATCAGGAGCCACGCCAGGAACGCCAGGTGCCATGTGACGATCACGGAATAGGCCAGCACGGCGAGATTCAGGGCGGCCCGCGCCAATCTGGAGCCCTGGTGCGTCGCCAGCACCCACACCCCCAGGTTCACCACCACCAGCTTGAACCCCATGAACCCGAGCGGTGAGAAGTCGTAGGCCACCCGCATGAGCGGGTTGGCCTCCTCCGCCACACCCAACTCGAGGTAGGTCAGGGTGAAGAGGCCATCGAGCACGTTCAACAGCAGCAGAGCCACCGTTGGAACGGTTGGCGCCAGTGCTGTTCCCCGGACGAGCGCTCCCGTTACCCTTCCGCGCGCAGCTTCGGCCATCTCGCCTCCCCCCGAACGGGCAGAGGGACCTTCAAGATCGCGGCCAGCGCCCGGGGGTCAGCGGCGGCATGGCGCAGCTGGATTCGTCATGGGTTGACTCTGTTGGGTGCGTGAAAGAGTATCCGCCCGCTCGCCAGAAGAGCACGGAACCCTCCGGCGGCCGGGGCCCTCTTGCACGGATTCCCCAAAGATATCGGGTGGATAGAGGTCGTCTGCGGGTCCATGTTCTCGGGTAAGACCGAGGAGTTGATTCGCCGCGTCAAGCGTGCCGTGTACGGCAAGCAGAGGGCGCAGGTGTTCAAGCCTCGACTGGACAACCGGTACGACGACTCCCAGGTGGTGAGCCACTCGCAGCACCGGATCGTGTCGACTCCGATCGATCGGGCTGAAGAAATTTTTTACCACCTACACCCTGAAACTCATGTCGTCGGGATCGACGAGGTGCAGTTCTTTGGCCCCGAAGTCGTCCAGGTGTGTGAATCGCTCGCACAGCAGGGCCATCGGGTGATCTGCGCGGGGCTGGACCAGGACTACCAGGGGCGTCCCTTCGAGCCGATGCCGCAGCTCCTGGCTGTGGCCGAGTTCATCACAAAGGTCCACGCGATCTGCGTCGTGTGCGGAAACCCGGCGAACCGGTCGCAGCGCATCATCTCCAGTGGAGAGCGGGTGGTCGTCGGCGCTGCGGGCGCGTATGAGGCGCGATGCCGGAAGTGCCACGTTCCGGACCCGGTCGAGGCCACTCCGCCGCAGACCATGGACCTGTTCGATAAGTGAGGAGTCGAGGATGCGCGATCGCCTGTACGAAAATGTCCCGTTCCGTTTGAGCGAGCTCGAGCACCGCTACGGCCCGAACGTCCACCTCGTCGGCAACCCGTTCCTGCTCTCGCAGCTCGCCACGCTGTGCTCGAAGAGCACGGTGCAGCCGCAGATCAACCGGCTGGTAGAGCTGCTCTACACCGACCTGATCAAGATGGTGATCAACGCGGAGTTCCCACGGAAGACGGTGGCGCTGCCGACCCGGATGATCGACCACACGCCGCAGGGGATCTACCAGGGCGAGGTCATCGATCCGGACGTTCGCGCGGTCACCGTGAACATCGCTCGGGCTGGAACGCTCCCGTCGCAGATCACCTACGACCTGCTCAACAACACGCTCGCGCCGCAGCTCGTCCGGCAGGATCACATCATCATGAGCCGGATGATCGACGACCTTCAGCACGTCGTCGGCTCGAACATCGGCGGCGCGAAGATTGGCGGTGACATCGACGACGCCATCGTGCTCTTCCCGGACCCGATGGGCGCAACCGGTGGCTCGCTCTCCACCGCGATCAAGACGTACAAGGAGAAGGTCCCGGGGACGTCGCGCCGCTTCATCGCGGTGAACCTGATCGTCACCCCGGAGTATCTGCGCCGGATGCTGAGTGATCATCCGGACGTGGTGGTGTACGCGATCCGGCTGGATCGCGGGCTCTCCCCGCCGGACGTCTTCGACACCCCGCCGGGAACCCACTGGGATCGCGAGCGCGGTCTCGACGACAAGCAATACATCGTTCCCGGGGGCGGCGGCTTCGGGGAGATCATGAACAACGCCTACGTCTAGAGTCGGAGAACATCCTTGGCCTTCTACGAGAACCACGTCGCCACGCTCATCGACGAGCAGCAGCTCCAGACCCGGATTCGCGAGCTGGGCGAGCTGATCACCCGGGACTACCGCGGTAAGGACCTGACCCTCCTCGGCGTACTGAAGGGGTCGGTGTTCTTCGCCACCGATCTCGCGAAGGCGATCGACCTCCCGATGGAGCTGGAGTTCCTCGGCGTGTCCTCCTACCAGGGAGGCACGGAGACCACCGGCGAGGTGCGCATCACCACCGACGTCAGCAAGCCGATGGCCGGCAAGCACCTGCTGCTGGTCGAGGACATCATCGACACCGGGCTGACCATGAACTTCCTCCTCGAGAACCTCAAGGCGCGCCAGCCTGCGTCGATCCGGGTCGCCTCGCTTCTGGAGAAGCCTGCGCGCGCGCGCACGAAGATCGAGATCGACTACAAGGGCTTCGTGATCGACGACGTGTTCGTCGTGGGCTACGGGCTCGACTACGCGGAGAAGTACCGGAACCTTCCTTTCATCGGCCAGATGAAGGGGAAGTGACGGCGAGCGGTGGACGCGCGCTGGGTCTTCTTCGGCCTGCTCGGGGTCGCCGTCATGGCGGCCCTGGTGTGGGTCGTACGTGTCTGGTCGGGCAAGGGCGACGTGAAGCGCCTCCGCGAACGCTATCTGCGTGAGACGGGGCTCCCTCTCGACCAGGCGTATGGCTCCATGGAGCGGCAGTTGGAGCGCGTGATGAAGGCGCATCCGGGCCGCTCGATGGAGTGGTACCTCCGCAGCATCCTCGCCGGGTTGAAGCGCGACCGCCGCTAGAACTGATTACGGCGTTGGGAGGCCTGGCGGGGCTGTCGGCGGTTCGGCGGTGGAGGGCGCAGTCCCCGCATCGGGTGTCGTCGCTGGCTCGGGAACGGGGGCGTGTTCCTGCCCGGGCTGCGCCGGCGCGGCTCGAGCGGTGTCACGCAGCGCCTGTTCCAGCGCACGCGCTGGACCGGTGATCGCTGCGGCCATTTGCCGTGAGCGCTCGGCGTTGGGACCTTGTGCTTCCGCGGCCAGCTCGAGCTGCGCCACGGCATCGGCGATGATTCTCCGCGCCTGCTCCAGCTTTGATTTCGCCTGGTAGTAGGCGACGTCCGCCTGCATCTGCTCCAGCGTCAGGCGCTGCTCCTGCGAGATGCCCGTGAGGCGTTGCGCGCGACGCAGGTAGTACAGGCCCTGTTCGAGCGTCTGTTCGTCCTCGGAATGGATGCGCTGACGTGCAAGCTCCTCCAATTGCCGGAACAACGCGCGGTCGAGCTCGTCACGATCCGAGTACGTGGTCTGGAGCAACGCCGCATCGGGGCGCGCGCCTTCGAGCGGAATGGGCGCATACGCGTCGGCGAGCAGTGGATCTCCGGGCGCCCAGGGCTCAGCGCCCATCGGGAGCATGCGGCCCTTGAGGACCACCAGTTTTCCGTCCTCCACCCGCAGCGAGAAGGTCCGGGCGTTGCGCTCGGAGGCCAGCCAGGCGACAAGCCCCACGAGCCCCAGCACGATGAGCGTCACAAGGGTGCGGCTCAGCCCCGTCATTACCCGACGCCCCATGGGCGGCTTCGTCGAATCCATGCGCGTCACCCTATTACAGGGTAGTTTCTCCACCACTGAATGTCCGCGTTCCGCCGCCTGGGGCACAGCGAACTGCTCCCCCGCTACATTTTCGTCGAAACCTTGTTCGTCCGTCGGCGGGTCCTGGAGGTCGGGGCTGTCGCGAGCACGGGCGGTGAATCGGCGCGGTTCCTGATCGACCGCGGCGCCCGCGCGGTCGTCGCGTGCGACGACGACCTCGCGGCGGTGGAAGCGGCACAGAAGCGCTTCGGATCCGATGCGCTGCGGTTTCGCGCGAACGTCCTGGAGGATCTCGAGCCAGCCAGCTTCGATCTCGTGATCGTCGCGGATTTCGCGAAGTGGGTCCGGGCGCCGGCGCTGCTGGGTGAGCTCGCGCGTCGGGTCGCTCGGGGCGGATATCTGGTGGGCGCGCTGCGGAACCCCGCTGGGCTCGCGCTGTCGCAGGTGATGGAGCCGGATGAGCCGGACGCGCCTCCAACGTACGGACAGCTCCTCGACGCGCTGTCGCCGCACTTTTCCTCGATCGAGGTCGCCACCCAGAGCCCGGTGCTCGGGTATCAGCTCGCGTTCGACCACGTCGAGGGGCTGCAGATCGACGGCACCCTGGCACGCCAGGGAGAGGCGGCGTGGTTCGTGGTGTTCGCCGGAGCGGAGCCGGTGCGGCAGTTCGAGCCGACCTGGGTACAGCTCCCGCATGAGCCGCTCGCGTACACGAGCGGCAAGCTGGACGAAGCGAACCAGCGCACGCGCGCGTGGGAGGAGCGGAGCCACAAGAGTCGGGAGGCGCTCCAGCGCGCAAAGGCCGAGCTCGCGTCGAAGGAGGCCCAGCTCTCAGGGCTGACCGCTGCGCTCGAGGAGAAGCGGGACGAGTTCGCCCGGCTCGCTGCGCAACTCGAGACGGTTCGGGCTGGATCGGGCCAGGCGCGTGAACGGGACGAGCTTGCTGTGCGGGTCCGGCGGCTGGAAGGTGAGCTCGAGCTCGCCCGGGAGCGCGTGGGGAACGCGGACCGCCGCATCGCCGAGCACGCGGCGCAGCTCGAAGGAGTGGCGACGGCGCGGAAAGACGCGATCGAACGCGGGATGGCGGCTCAGGAAGAGCTGCGGCTCGAGCGTGCGCGCCGCGAGGAACAGAAGGCGTTGTTCGAGGACGCGCGTGCGCGCGCGGAGGCGATACAGGCCGAGCTCAGAAGCGCGGTGGACACGAGCGCGGCGGTGCGGATCGATCAGGATCGGGCCCGACGGGCGGCCGCCGAGGCGGAGGAGCGTGTCCGCGCACTCGAGACGGAGCTGGGC
>JBAWAM010000126.1:0-1750 GCA_049589315.1 Myxococcaceae bacterium | reverse complement strand
CCGGTGAGGGATTCACCCGGAATTTCCCGCTTCCACTCGGCACCACGTGGGCGGAGTACAGCAAGGCGCTGGATGCGGCCCTGGAGCTGATCGGCGGTTTCAGCCCCGACGCGCTCGTCGTCTCACTCGGCGTGGACACGTGGGAAGGCGACCCCATCAGCGGGTTCAAGCTCTCCACCGGGAGTTATCCGATGATCGGTCGGCGAATCTCGGAGCTGAAGGTCCCGACCGTGTTCGTCCAGGAGGGCGGCTACGCGCTGGAGCCGCTTGGAGACAACGTCGTCGGCGTGTTGGAGGGCTTCCTCGGCTCATGACTGCAGCGCGTTTCCAAGCTCCTCGTACAGGTGGATCGCGCTCCGGACCGCCTTCTCCCAATCCCCGAGGTGGAGGCTCTCATTCTCCGAGTGCGCGTTGGTGTATGGGTCCTCCACGCCGATGAGCAGCGCGGGCACCCCGCCCAGCGCCTCCGCGAACGGAGCGACGAAGGGGATCGAGGCACCGCAGCCGATGGGCAGCGCCTTCGCCCCGTAGCCCTTCTCCAGCGCGCGGAAGGCCGCCTGGAATGCCGGATGGGACGGGTCCGTGTACCACCAGTTCCCGGGGCAATCCTCGCGGATGCGGACCTCGAGTCCCCACGGCGCCGCCTTCTTCAGCGCGTCGACCAGCCGCTTCTGCACGTCCGCCGCATCGAGGTCCGGGACGATCCGGATCCCCACCCGCGCCCACGCCGATTCGCACACGATGTTGCGCGCGTCCTTGCGCGAGCTCGCCTGGATCGCGTTCACCGCCAGGGACGGCTGGCGCCACACGCTCTCCCAAGGGTCCTTGCCGCCGCCGAGCATCTCCACGCCCTCGAGCAACCCTGCCTGCTTGCGGAAGGTGGCCTCGTCGGTGGGCAGCGCCTTCAGCGCCTTCCTCTCCTCTTCCGTGAGCGGCTTCACCTTGTCGGCGATTCCCGGGATCGCGATCGAACCGTCCGGGTGGGTGAGCGAGGCGAGCATCTTCGCGAGCCCCATCACCGGATCGGGCACCGGCCCGCCCCACATGCCCGAGTGCAGCGACTGCTTGAGCGCGCGCACCTCGACGTCCACGGTCACCAGTCCACGCAGGGCCGTGGTGATGGAGGGCACACCGGTCTCGAAGTTGGTGGTGTCGGTGAGGACGATCGCGTCCGCCTGGACCAGGTCTTTGTGCGCCTGCAGGAACGCCCCGAGGTGCTCCGAGCCGCTCTCCTCCTCGCCTTCGATCACCACCTTCACGTTGAGCGGGAGCGAGCCGGCGCCCCTCAGCCAGGCGTCGACGGCCGAGGTGTGCACGACGATGCCTCCCTTGTCATCCGCGGCGCCGCGCGCGAACAAGCGCCCGTCCCGCTCGGTCGGCTCGAACGGCGGGGAGTGCCACGCCTCCTCGTCCCCCGCCGGCTGAACGTCGTGGTGCGCGTAGAGCAAGAGGGTCGGCTTCCCCGGCGCTCGGAGGATCTCACCGTACACGTACGGATGGGCGCCCTCGAGCTCCAGCAACTGCACGTTATCGAAGCCACGCTTCTTCAAGAGGGCCGCAGTCGCCTCGGCGCTCTTGCGGACCATGGCCGGGTCGAACCCGGAGAACGACACGCTGGGGATCCGGACCAGCTCCTTCAGGTCCTCGAGGTACTCGTCGCGCTTCTCGGAGAATCGGCTCAGGGCTTTTTCGGTCGACATGGCCGAAGTGCTATCTCCGGAGACTCTCCCTGACCAGCGGCAGCTCGAAG
>JBAWAM010000125.1:0-1900 GCA_049589315.1 Myxococcaceae bacterium | reverse complement strand
CGTTGGAGAAGCCCGATGCGCCCACCACGTCCTGCCCCGCGACCACGCCGTAATCCATGCGTCTCACGCGTCGGTAGATGTTCACGTCCAGCCGCGGCGCCACCCCGACGGCCCCTCCGTTGTGTCCGAAGGCGACCGGACCGGCCCGGACAGCGAGCCCCGTGAACTTGTCGAACTGGTACCGGACCAACGCCTCCGGTGTGTGTGCGAGCGCGGTCTCAGGACCGAACATGAAGTACTGGAAGCGGTAGCCGACCCCGGCCGAAACGCGCGGCGAGATCCGGTACAGCAAATCCAGCTCTGGAGCGTGGGACATCCCTACCGGAGTATCCGGAGTGTAGATACGGGTCCCCTCGATCGCGTAGGCCACCCGGATCAGCCAGCGCCGCGAGAGCTGTGAGTCGAGCCCGATCTCACCTCGCCCATAGAGCACCGGGGCGAGCGCGCGCGCGACACCCATGCGCGGGAGCGAGGTCGGATCGCTGACCCGCCACACCCCTATCTCCGCGTCGATCGAGGTCAGCCTGGACAGCCGCTGGTTCAGCTCGAAGCCACCGCGGTGATCCAGCCGGACCGTCCGCGACATGTGCCGCAGCTGAAGGTCGGCGGCGTACCAGCCCTCGAGTTCGAGCGTGGGATTGCGGACGTCCAGACCGACGCGGGGCGAGAGCTTCGTCATCAGCTCGCCGTACGTGCCGCCGGTCTCCTCCCGCAGGAGCGCGTCGTCGTCGTAGCGCTCCTCCGCGGTGAGCTGGAGCCGGGGCTGGACCTCCGTCCCCGCACTCGCTCCCAGCAGCGGCGCCAGCACGCCCAACAGCATCCACCCCGCACGCCTCACGCCACACTCCCCTCGCCCACACCACCCGGTCGGCAGTTGGCAGTTCGCACGCGATGCCCACCTGCCGACTGCCGACCCCACACTTCTCGCCTCTACGGAACGACGACCGTGTCCCCCGGCACCAAGAAGAAATCGAGCCGCTCCTCCGAGTCCGGATTGATCAGCTCGTCGTAGTCGACCGGGATCGCCTCGCGCTGGTTGTTCCCGCGCAGCACCACGATCGCGCCACGGTTGGCGAAGTCGGAGAACCCTCCCGCCAACGCGATCGCCTGCAGCACCGAGAGCCGGCCCCGCAGCGGAAATGCGCCCGGCCGCGTCACCTCGCCGGTGACGTAGACGCGAGCCGAGTTCACCTCCCGGACGATCACCGTGACCCGCGGTTCCTGGATGAAGGCCCGCAGCTTGTCCTGGATCTCCGCCTCCAGCTCCTTCGTCGTCTTGCCCGCCGCCCGGAGCTCCCCCAACATCGGCAGGGAGATGACACCGTCCGGCCGCACCGGCACCGTTCGAGAGAGCGTCTCGTCCCGCCAGACGGAGACGTCCACGACGTCTTCGATTCCCAGGCGGTACGGTTCGTCCGGCACGGCTGCAGGGCGCTTCGTCTGATGCGCACAGCCCGAGAGGAGCAGCAACGCCATCCCCGCCCAACCCCAGCTCTTCACCGCCATCCCCGGCTCTCCTCTTCTTTTCCACCCCGGCGGCCGCACGGACCACCTCATCCTCCTGTTCCGCTAGCAGCCCATGTGCCAGCGTCCCGGCTGCCCTGAAGGCTTGGATTTCCCACGCCTGGCGCGATGCGCGGACCACGTGCACGCGCGGTGCACAGGAAAAAACTTCCCGGAACGGGAGAGAAAGCATTCTCCCAGCCGGGAACTTTTTCCGTCACACCCGGAGAAGATCGCATCTCCACCTTGCCCCGATGTGCGCCTGTTCCGTCATCCAACCACCCGAAGTTTGCGGGCACGCCACTTGTATCCCTGCGATGCGGAGGAAGTTCGAGATGACCAGGTGGTTGGCGGCGGTGGCGGTGACCTTCGCGGTGGGAGCGGGCGTGATGTCCGC
>JBAWAM010000124.1:0-3475 GCA_049589315.1 Myxococcaceae bacterium | reverse complement strand
TCCGCACCACCGGGACGATCGCGATCTGTAAGTTCAACAAGCTGATGGTGACCAGCCCGAAGGCGGTGCTGACCGGCTACGACTGGCTGGACACCCTGGCGCACGAGTACATCCACCTGGTCGTCTCGCAGAAGAGCCGGAACACCGTGCCCATCTGGCTGCACGAGGGGCTGGCCAAGTACCTCGAGTCGCGTTGGCGCGGGAAGCCGGGCCTGGCGCTGACACCGTCGACCCAGGCGCTGCTCGGCCGTCGGGTGCGCGAGAACACGCTCATCCCGTTCGCGAAGATGCACCCGTCGATCGCGATGCTGCCCACCGCGGAGGACGCCGCCACCGCCTTCGCCGAGGTCTTCTACGCGATCGACCTCATCCACGATCGCCACGGGGCGAAGGGCCTGCGCGAGATCATCGACCAGCTCCGCGACGGGAGCTCGGACCAGGAATCGGTGTCGAAGGCCACCGGGATGCCGTTCGCGTCGTTCGAGAAGGCGTGGCTGTCGCATGTGAAGGCGCAGAAGTTCCCCAAGGAGCTGCTCCCGCTCGAGGACAAGGTCGTGCTCAAGGAGGACTCGCCCAGCAAGGAGAAGCCCGACGAGAAGAAGGGCAAGGAGATCAGCTTCGGGGACTTCGCCGAGATCGCGGAGGTCCCGGCGCGCAAGCACGCGCACCTGGGCGAGCTGCTCCGGGAGCGCAATCGACCGGGCGCCGCGGCCGCCGAATACGCGAAGGCGTACGAGCTGGTCGGGGACAAGTACGACAGCCTCTCCAACAAGTTCGCGCTGGCGCTGCTGGAGGTGAACCGGCTCGACGAGGCAGAGCGCGTGCTGTCGGGCTCGCTCCGGGTGCATCCGGGCGTGGCCGCCACGTCGGTCCACCTGGGCCGCATCCACCTCGAGCGCGGGCACTGGAAGAAAGCCCGGGAGGCGTACACCGAGGCGCTCGCGACCGATCCGTTCGACCCGGAGATCCACCTCGCGCTGACGCACGTGCACCAGCAGCTCGGGGAGACCGCGCTGGTGGAGCGGACCCGGAAGGCGTTCTCGGCGCTGACCCAGCTCCCCGAGGACAAGGTCGCCGAGGCGGCGGCCCGGTTCGCCGGAGCTCCCTGAGCAGCCTGCTTCAAACGGAATTTCATCCCCCTTCCAGCGTTCGCCGCCCACATGGGTTCGGAACTGCTAAGAGAACACGGCATGGAGACAGCGGTGCCTCAGACGGCGCAGATGGACGCGGCTTCGAGTCAGGATCTCCGGGCGGTCGAAGAGCTGGCCCAGGCCCGGAAGCAGATCACCTCCGAAATCCAGAAGCGGGTCGTCGGCCAGCACGAGGTCGTGGAGCACCTGCTCATCTCGCTCTTCGCGCGCGGCCACTGCCTGTTCGTCGGCGTGCCGGGCCTGGCGAAGACGTTGCTCATCTCGACCCTGGCGGACGTGCTGAACCTGTCCTTCAACCGCGTCCAGTTCACCCCCGACCTGATGCCTTCGGACATCACCGGCACCGACATCCTCGAGGAGGATCGGGTGACCGGGCGCCGTGGCTTCCGGTTCGTGAAGGGACCGCTCTTCGCCAACATCATCCTGGCGGACGAGGTGAACCGGACCCCGCCCAAGACCCAGGCGGCGCTGCTGCAGGCCATGCAGGAGTACCGGGTCACCGCGGGCGGTCAGACCTATCCGCTGGACCTGCCCTTCCTGGTGTTCGCCACCCAGAACCCGATCGAGCAGGAGGGCACGTACCCGCTGCCCGAAGCCCAGCTCGACCGGTTCATGTTCCTCGTCGACGTCGGCTACCCCAGCGCGGACGAGGAGGTGGAGATCGTCAAGAGCACCACCGGCGGGAAGCAGCCAGCGCTGCAGAAGATCCTCTCGCCCGAGCAGATCCTGCGGCTTCAGGATCTGGTGCGCCGGGTTCCGGTGCCGGATCACGTGGTCCGCTACGCCGTCGAGCTCGCCCGCAACACCCGCCCGAAGGAGCCCGGCGTTCCCGAGTTCGTGGCGAAGAACGTGTCGTGGGGTGCCGGTCCCCGCGCCAGCCAGTACCTGGTGGTCGCGGCCAAGGCGCGGGCCATCCTCGACGGCCGGTTCGCCGCGAGCATCGAGGACGTGCGCGCGCTCGCCCGCCCGGTGCTGCGCCACCGCGTGCTCCCCAACTTCCACGCGGAGTCGGAGGGCATCACCTCCGTCACCGTGATCGACCAGCTCCTCCAGACCATCAAGGCCTGAGCCAACTCCGATGAGGATGATGCTCGACCCGCAGTCCCTGTCGCGCCTCGCCGGAGTGAAGCTCCGCGCCCGCGCGGTGATGGAGGGCGTGCTGACGGGTCTGCACAAGAGCCCGCACCAGGGGCAGAGCGTCGAGTTCTCCGAGCACAAGGACTACGCCCCCGGCGACGAGATCAAGCACATCGACTGGAAGGCGTACGGCAAGTTCGACAAGTACTACGTCAAGCGCTTCGAGCACGAGACGAACCTCCGCGCGATCATGGTGATCGACGGCTCGGGGTCGATGGCGTACCGCTCCGGCGCGATGTCCAAGCTCGAGGTGGCGACGACGCTGGCAGGCGCGCTGAGCTATCTGCTGGTGCGGCAGCAGGACGCGGCAGGGCTGGCGGTCGTCTCCGGCGGGCACGTGCAGGACATCCCGGCGCGCTCTGCCGCGGGACACCTGAACGTGCTGCTCCACACGCTGGAGGGGGTGGAGGCGAAGGGCACCACCGACCTGTTCTCGGCCGCGGACCTCCTCGCGGAGAAGCTGCCGCGCAGATCGCTGGTGTTGGTGTTCTCCGACCTCTTCGACGATCGGGCCGACGCCCTCCGGCGCATCCTCCAGCTCCGGGCGCGCAAGCACGATGTCGCCGTGTTCCACCTGGTGGACCCGGCCGAGCTGACCTTCCCGTTCGATGACCCGACGCTCTTCCTCTCCATGGAGGACGACCGGCAGATCGAGGTGAACCCGCGGGAGATCCGCGAGAGCTACCTCGATGAGTTCAACCGGTTCCTCCAGGAGATGAAGGAGACCTGCGCCGGCGCCGACGTGGATTACGACCTGGTCCGGACCGATGAGCCGCTCGACCAGGTCCTGTTGCGATTCCTCGCGCGTCGCACGGGAGGCCGGCGATGACGTTCGGCCAACCGTGGATGCTGCTGGGCGGACTGGCCGCGTTCCTTCCGCTGCTCGTCCACCTCTTCGATCGGCGCCGCCCCAGGCCCACCCCCTTCGGGGCGATCTCGTTCGTGCTGCGCAGCCAGAAGCGAACGGCCTCGCGGCTCAAGCTCAAGCGGCTGCTGCTGTACGCGCTGCGCACGCTGATCCTCCTCGCCATCCCCTTCGCGCTGGCCCGCCCGGAGCTGCGCCAGGATGCGCATGCGGCGGTGCAGGCGACCGGGCCGGCGGCGACGGCGATCATCCTCGATGCTTCGCTGTCCATGCGGTACGCCGACGGCGAGTCGCTGTTCGAGCGCGGTCGCGAGCTGGCGCG
>JBAWAM010000123.1:0-1795 GCA_049589315.1 Myxococcaceae bacterium | reverse complement strand
GACCGAACGTCCGCGTGCACTTCCGTGGCTGGGCGATCTCGGGCTTCGCGCGACCCTCGATGCGGGGCCGATCTCCGTCGGCGCGTCGTGGATCTGGGTCAACGAGAAGCTGCCGACGGTGACGCTGGATCCGGAGCTCTCGCGGCTCGTGCGCGACCGGGCGCTCGGGGTCGACCCGGACCCGGCGTTGATCGCTTCGCTCCGGGACCGCGCGCTCACAGGGGAGCAGCTCGCCTCCGGACTCCATGGGCGCCAACACGTGATGTCGCTCGAAGCGCAGGCCCTCATCGGTACCGCTCAACTCGACGTCGATCTGTCGTGGTCGCCGGCCCAGACCTTTTTCGACGCCGGCCTTCAGCCGACCCGGCACCAGACGCTCTCGTGGGTTGTGGGCTTGAGTCAGGCCTCGGAGTCGCCCCTCCTCTACAATGTGACGTGGCTGGGGCTGGCCGTCCCGGGGCCGGTGTGGTTCCAGGCCCTGCTGGGGACGGTGGGCTACCGATTCCTCACCGATCGCCTCGAGGTCTCCGTGCGCGCCGCCGTCGAACCTATACGGGGATCGTGGGCGCTCTCGCCGCGCGTGGTCTGGAAGGGGCTTGCGCGGACGTCGGTGGGGGTCACCGCCGAGTTCTACGAGGGTCACCCGTGGAGCCCGTTCGGCTACTTCGGCCGCAACGACCAGGTCGTGGCCCTGTTCTCGACCGACCTCTTCTAGCCCCGACCGGCGGCCAACCGGGCGGCCGGCTGCGTTGAGACGTCGACCGGACCGTGTAGGACAGGTAAAAGGGCGGCTTCATGAGCGCACCCGACCGTCAGTCCGAGTCCGACAACCGTTCGTTCGGCGAGAGCGTGCTCCCCAAAGCCTTTTTCGAAGACAGCTACGTGAAGCGGTTCCTGGCGCTTTCGCCGACCGTGCAGGTGGTGTCTATCGTCGGGGTGCTCGCCGGCCTCGTGTTGATCCCGTATCTGGGGTCGGTCGGGCTGTGGGACCCATGGGAGGTCCACTACGGCGAGGTCGCGCGGAGCATGGTCCAGCGCGGCGACTACGTGTACCCGTATTGGGAGAACGGCTGGTTCTTCTCCAAGCCCGCCATGACGATGTGGCTGATGGCACTGGGGATGAATCTCGTCGGGGCCAACGACACCCAGAGCTTCCTCGCCCTGGGGACCGAGTGGGGCATGCGGCTGCCGTTCGTGCTGCTGTCGATGACCGCGGTCATCCTGCTGTCGCTCGCGGTCAGCCGCACCGTGAACAAGCGCGCCGGGCTCGCCACCGGATTCGTGCTGGTCACGATGCCCACGTTCTTCCTCATCAGCCGACAGGCCGTGACCGACACCCCGTTCGTCGCCGCATTCGTGGCTGCGATGGGGTGCGCGATCATCGGCCAGCTCGACCAGGGCACGAAGCACCGCGCTGCGTGGTGGTACGGCTTCTACGTCTTCGCCGGCATCGCGACCCTCGCCAAGGGCCTGATCGGCGTGGGGTTCCCCGCGGTGATCCTGCTGATCTACGCGTGCCTGTCGGTGATTCCCTGGACGGGCCGCGCGGCGAAGGCGCACTTCGACTGGGTGGTGAAGCGCGCGCTGCTGCCGTTGGCGGCGTGGATCGGAGTGGGGCTGGTCACGACCCTGGTCGTCGGCCCGTTGATCCACGGCGTCCGTCCGACCGAGATGGGCGATCCCCAGCGGATCGTCAACGTGATCCTCGCCGCGCTGGTCGGGTTCCTGCTGGGACTGGCGGCCTTCCTCGTGGTGCTGCGCGGACGCATGCCGGAGAAGGAGGAGATGCCGGTCC
>JBAWAM010000122.1:0-2271 GCA_049589315.1 Myxococcaceae bacterium | reverse complement strand
GCTCGCAGCTGGCGGCTCGCAGCTAGCAGCCGGATGCGCAGGCGGAAGGTGACCGGAATTCGCGCGACCTGACCGATCGCGATGCCCGACTGCTAGCTGCCAGCTGCCAGCTGCCAGCGGGTCGTGCTGGCCCCGCCCTCCGTTCCCGGATACATCCGGCACATGCCCGTCACGCCTCCCGAACTCCTCGGCCTCGCGTGTGAGATCGCCGACTCCGCTGCCGCCGCCGTCCCCCGCGGCTGGAAACAGGTGACCCTGTCGCTCGACCTCAAGGGCGGTCAGCTCCGCGTGACCAACATCGACGCGAAGCTCGAAGGCACCCCTCCGCCCACGCCCGAGCTCGATATGGACGTGGCCTCGCGCATCGGCGGCATGAGCGCGGCCCTCACCGACGCGCTTCACCTGCTGCATCACCAGGGCGTCCAATGGGACGGGAACCGCGCCACGCTGTCCCGCCCTTCGGCGGATCAGCTCGTGCTCACGTTGCTCAACGCGGACGGGCGCCCGGCATCGTCGGTGAGCGTTCCGCGCAGCGCGCTCGACGCGCTGTTCCTGAGCGACTCACTGCTCGAAGCGCTGGACCAGACAGAACCGGAGCTCGCGGCCATGCAGGCGTCGGTCGCCACCCGGCTGAAGGACCTCGCGCGCTGGAACTACAGTCAACCGGATCGCCGCGCGACCTTCGAGTTCGACGACGGCCGGCCGAAGCTGGAGCTCCCTGCGCAGATCCTCGGCACCTGGACCCGCGACGACGAGACCTGGCTCTGGGGTTGGGCCAACACCGCGATCGAACCGGGCTGCACGGACCTGGTCGAGCAGGCGCTCCGACCGGACGATCGCGCGCCGGGCTTCGCGGTGTTCTGGCGTGAGAGGTACCCCGCGGAGCAGGGCTTCGCCACGAAGGTGGCGCTCCTCGCTGCGCATCGGATGGGTGCACGCGGCGTGTTCCGCGGCCGCGCCGGTGATGCGGTGATCTACCTGGCGCTCATGGGCTGACGGGCGGGCGAGCCCCCGGTCGCGACCGCGTTGCGTTGCGCCTGCTCGAAACGCGGCCGAACTTCCAGAGGTGGCCGTCGCGCGATTCGACATCTCCGCGCCCATCGAAGAGGTCTTCCGGGTTCTCGCGAATGGCTGGATGTATCCCCACTGGGTCCCCGGACCGAGGAACGTCCACCTGGTGGACCGCCGCTTTCCGCAGCCGGGTACGCGCTTCCTCCACACGCTGGGGCGCGGCCCCATCCGCTCCACGGACTTCACCGAGGTGATCGAGAGCGAGCCTCCGCGCAGGCTGGTGCTCAGGGCCCGCGGCTGGCCCAGCGGGCTGTCGCGCGTGTACATCCAGCTCGTTCCGGCCCGCGGCGGCACCCGGGTGTCGATCCGTGAGACGCCGGAACATGGCCTCGCCCTGGCGCTCCGGCTCCCCGGTCTGCGCAGGCTCCTGGACATGCGCCTGTACGAGATGCTGCGACGTCTCGGCACCCTCGCCGAGCACTTCGACATGAGTCTGTCCGTCAGACCCGCGCGGACGCGTGCGTGAGCTGTCAGGCCGCGGTCCAGGCCTGAGGGAGCCGGACGCCGGTCAGCTTCCGGGTGGCGAGGATGCTGTGCACCTCCCGGATCCGGCCCGTGGAATCGAGCTCCACCCGGAGCACCGCGGTGGGGGAGTCGCCTTCGCGCGGGTTCGCCCACGTCGCCACCAGCGCCGGCATTCCGTTGAGCAGGCGGAGCTCCGCGCTCTGAGGCGGGCCGCGCAGCTCCTGGATGCGCAGCAGGAACATGGATACCCGGGGCATGCCGAGCACCGGCACCTTCGCCGCGTGGAATTCGCCCGCCCCGTCGTTGAGCATCACCACGTCCTTTGCGAGCAGCCCCTCGACCGCCGACGCGTCACGCGCGAGCAGCGCCTGCAGGAGCGATCCCAGCGCCTGGCGGTTCCGTTCGACCGCCGCCGCGTGATCCCGGATCCGCTTCTGCTCGAAGGAGGCCATCCGCTTGCGCGCGCGGTGATGCGTCGTCTTCACGTTCGGCACCGACAGCGACAGCGCCTCCGCGGTCTCCTCGACCGAGTAGTCGAACACGTCCCGCAACAGGAGCACCGCGCGCTGCTGCGGCGTGAGCGCCTCGAGCGCCATCAGGAAGGCGAAGGACACACTCTCGAGCAGCTCGTAGCGGCCCTCCGTGCTGCTGCCCTCCCAGACCGGCTCGAAGGCGGGAGGCTCCTCCGTCTCGAGCGGAGCAGGAAGCCAGGGGCCCTCGTACGAGGTGCGGCGC
>JBAWAM010000121.1:0-3359 GCA_049589315.1 Myxococcaceae bacterium | reverse complement strand
GGGAACTTCCTGGTCGTCTGGGGAGAGGCGCGGGGATCCTATGCAACCGACGTGCGCGGAATCCGTCTCGACGGCGCAGGGCAGCTCCTGGATTCGCGGAGTTTCGTTATCGACGCCGGTGACAGCTACGACGACATTATCGCCCCGGCGGTCGGTTGCGAGACCACGAGTTGCCTCGTCGTGTTCTCGAAGAACAATGATCAGATCCTGGCCAGGAGGGTCAGCTCTGGTGGCACGTTGATGGATGCTTCGGCCATTCCCGTCTCGGGCACCTCCTACACAGTCAGTTCGCCTGAGATTGCCTTCGATGGCTCGAACTACCTGGTCGCCTGGGCCGAGAGACGCTCGAACACGGAGATCATCGGCAGCCGCGTCTCGACCTCGGGAGTAGTGCTCGATTCGGGTGGACTCCCGATCTCGGTGGGAGCGGGAGACCAGAACGCGCCGGCGTTGACCTGGGACGGCACGAACTTCATCGTTGCGTGGACCGATGGACGCCACGGGACGAACCGCGAGATCTTCGCCGCCCGACTGAACTCGAATGGGAGTCTGCTCGATCCCGCCGGCGTACCGATCACGGCGGGAGTACCCGACAGTTCCCGCCCGGCGCTCGCCTCGGGCGGCGGTCACTCGCTCATCGTGTGGGAATGGAACAGGCCCCAGACGAATGAGTACGAGATCCGCGGAGCGCGCGTGGATGGTTCGCTCACGCTCCTGGCCCCCTCACCCATCGAGGTGAGTGCGGGCGCGAACCGCGAGCTGTCCCCTGCGGTGGCCACGGATGGGACCAACTTCATGGTCGTGTGGCGGGATCTTCGTGCGGACACCCAGGGCGACATCTGGGGGGCCCGGGTGGGGCCGACC
Organism: Myxococcaceae bacterium; assembly: GCA_049589315.1. GTDB lineage: Bacteria > Myxococcota > Myxococcia > Myxococcales > Myxococcaceae > JBAWAM01. The sequence continues at coordinate 2,495 of JBAWAM010000121.1, read as the reverse complement.
GGCGCACTGCTGGATCCGGCCGGAATTCCAATCGCTTCGGGTCCCGCGGCCCAGGAGCGGCCCTCGATCGCCTGGGGCGGAAGCCACTTCCTCGTGGTCTGGCAGGAGGCGGGGGCGACACCTGCAAGCGAGATTCGCTCTATCCGGGTGAGCCGCTCGGGCACGGTCGACCCGTCCTCCACCCGGGTTCGTATCTCCAACTCGCTCAATGCACCCGCCGTGGCCTCGAGCGGCAGCAACTTCCTCGTCGTCTGGCATGAGGGTGGAGGCACCCTCGGAATCGAGATCAAGGGCGCCCGTATCGACGGCAATGGCTCACTGCTCGATGCGACTCCGTTCCTGATCAGCAACGCTGCCGAGAATCAGTACGGTCCGCGGGCGGCCTGGACCGGTTCGAACTACCTGGTCGTCTGGCGGGACTACCGGAATGGATTCGAGGACATCTACGGCACGCGAGTGACTGGGGCGGGCGCCGCACTGGAGCCCGGCGGGTTTCCCGTCTCCGCGGCCGCAGACCGTCAGTTCGGTCCAGAGGTCCATTGTGCTTCGTCCGGCTGCCTCGTGGCCTGGCTCGACAACCGGAGCCAGAGGACGCAGATCTATGGGACGCGCGTGACCTCCGCCGGGCTGGTATCGGACCCGAGCGGTCTTCCCATCTCGACCACTGGCGCCATCGATCACAACTACCCGCGCATGGCCATTGCACACGATGGGAACGCGTTCGTGGTGGCGTGGAGGGATACGCGCACCGATGCCGCAGGCGACATCTACGGCGCACGCGTTCCGGGAGCGGGCCCGGTCCAGGACCCGAACGGGTTCGTGATCTCCAACGCCCACAGGTTCGAGGCGAATCCGGCCCTCGCGTCGACGGGCGGCCAGAAGCTGTTCGTCGCGTACAACGCGTTCGCGCAGCTGCCCGGGATGAACGCCCTCCGGGTCCGCGCCCGGTTCATCGATACGACGAACAGCGCCCCCTCGGCGACGCCCGTGACCGCCACGACGACCGAGGACACCCCAGTGCAGATCACGCTCGCAGGGACGGATCCGGACTCGGATTCCCTGACGTGGACGATCGTTGGCACTCCCTCGAATGGAACCGTCACGCTCTCAGGGAACCAGGCCACCTTCACGCCGGCGCGTGATTTCAACGGGACCGCGACGTTCAACTTCGCTGTGAGCGACGGACAACTGAGCTCCGCCCCCGCCACCGCGACGATCCAGGTGGCCCCGGTGAACGACGCTCCGTCGATGGGTGCGCTTGCAGACGTCACCGTGCCCGAGGACTCGAGCCCGCAGACGGTGGTGGTCACAGGCATCGCTCCAGGACCCACCAACGAGAGCGCGCAGACCCTCTCCCTGACCGTCACCTCCAACCACGCAGGCCTCTTCACTGCATTGAGCATCGGGAACGTGTCGAACGGAACCGCACAGCTCGCGTTCACGCCCGCCCCGGACGCCTCGGGCGTCGCCGTGGTGACGGTGACGGCCGCCGACGACGCAGGTACCTCCAATGGTGGGGTGGCCAGCTTCTCCCGATCGTTCACCGTGACAGTGAGCGAGGTCAACGACCCGCCCACGCTCGACCCGATCCCGAACCCCGCGCCGATCAACGAGGATGACCTCGGACTGCGGACGGTGTCCTTGAGCGGAATCTCCGCCGGTCCAGCGAACGAGGCGCAGACCGTGACCGTGACGGCCTCCGTGAACGACCTCACGCTGCTCGAGGCGCCCTCGGTCGCCTATAGCCGTGGGAGTTCCGGAACGGTCCGCTACCGTCCCAGGCCGAACGCCTCTGGAGCCGCGACCCTCACGGTCACGGTCACCGACGCCGGAGGGTCGACCCTCCAGAGGTCGTTCGACGTGGTGGTGAACCCGATCAACGATGCGCCCGTGGCAATGGACGTCAATGTCACGACGCCCGAGGACCAGCCAGTCCCGGTGACGCTCTCGGCCACCGACGTGGAGGGCTCGCCGCTCACGTTCACGATTCTGAAGGGACCTTCCTTCGGAACCCTTTCGGGCACGGGAGGCAACCTCACGTACACACCTGCGGCGAACTACCACGGCGGCGACTTCTTCACCTGGCAGGCGAGCGATGGCGCGCTCTCCAGCGCCACACGCTCGGCGTTCCTCACGGTGCAGCCCGTCAACGATGTGCCCGTCGCCCGCTCCGACACCCTGAGGGTGCCGGCCAGGTCCTCGCAGCTCGTCGTGCAGGCCAATGATCCCGACGGCGACAAACTGACCTGGCAGGTCGAGACGCCGCCCACGCAGGGGTCGCTGAGCGGAACAGGGCCGCTCTTCACGTACACCCCTCCCGCGAACTTCCTGGGCACCACGAGCTTCACCTTCACCGTGTTCGACGGACAGGTGCGCTCGGCGCCGGCGACGATCACGCTGGAGGTCGGGAACGGTCCGCCCACCGTGAGCATCTCGGCGGACACCCTCACGCCTAAGGAAGGAGCCGTCGTCCGCTTCACCTCGACGGCCAAGGA
>JBAWAM010000120.1:0-13608 GCA_049589315.1 Myxococcaceae bacterium | reverse complement strand
CACCGAACTCGAACTTCGTCCAGGTCCCGGGCGTGGCCGCCTTGCCCTGGCCGTGGTCGTAACGAGCGGCGACCGGTCCCGCGGACCATCCGCCCAGCCACACCCGGTCCTTGCCGTCGATGGCGATGCCGTAGGCCCCCGACCCCACCGTGTTCGTCAGTGAGTTCGTCACCAGCGTTCCGTTGATGGTGTCGATCAGTGCGAGCCGTGCCGATCCAAGATTATCGCTGACCATCCACAGTCGCTGCTGCCGGTCAATCGCCGCGCCATACGGACCGAACCCGATGGGCACGCTCATCGCGCCACCCGCGTTCACCGGGATCTGCTTACCGTCTGTCGCCCGGAGCTTGACGGCCTCGTTGGTGCTGTTCAGGCCGACCCACACCTCGCCTGCGCTGCCCTCGATTCCCAGTGAAATGGCGAGCGCGCGCGCCTTGATCCCTCCTCCGCTGCCTACCGGCGTCGAGAAGAGAATGCACTCGTCATACTGCTTCGGGTCCGCCCAGTCGGTCGGGCGGATGAACTCGCCCGAGGCAGGGTTGGTGTCGATGGCACCGTCCCCGTTCAGGTCGCGGCTCGTGTCGATCTTCCCGTTGCCGTTGCGGTCGATGCAGGAGGACTCGTCGTTGGCGATCTTGGTGACGCTGCCCACGATGCCGGGCGCCCGATTCGCGACCCACACGTCGCCATAGAGATCGACGGCGGTGCGACTGGGGCTGTTGCCCCGGTTGCCCGCGACATCGACCGCCACACCGAGCCCGTCGATCGGGATCACCGAGTGGTATCGCCCGACCTCCTTTGCGGTCTTGGTGTCGTACTTCGAGACCGTGCCGGCGTTGGAATTGGCGACCCAGGCGAAGTGGAACCGCACCTCACCGCTGCTGAGCACCAGGTTTCCGTTCGGGTCGAGCTTCAGCCCATCGCCCGCTCCACCTCCGACCCCGCCGCCCACGCCCCCGTCGAGAGTGAATCCGCCCGGCCCTACGCCGCCGTGGCTCGTGCCGTCTCCCGCATCCGCGGGATCCGACCCCCCGTCGACGCCACCGCCACCTCCATCCGAGGTCCCCGTCGCCCCGGCATCAGCGCCGATCACGACATCATTGCTGCAGCTGCACTTGCAGCCGGAAACGATGGCGACCGTGAAGACTGAGAGGAGGATCGCGTGTCGATACATGGGCAACTCCGGTAGGCGCGGTCCGCCACACGCAGACCCCGACCTATTGTCGATCTTTTCCGGGGCGGGTTGCACTCCTGGCGGACAGGAGGGCAGATTGCGACTATGTAGACCTTTGACCCACATCCCCACTCCGACGGTCCTGCCCTTCTGCGTCGCGCGGGCGCCCTGGCGAGTCGCGGCTGATCCGGTTCGAGCCGCCGGTCAGAACTCGATGACGATGCTGACCCGACTGGGCAGGTCCTGCTTCGGTTCGGACTTCAGGCGGTAGCCCGGGCTGGAGAGCACGCCCAGGACGCACTCGCGCTGCTTCCCGGCCAGCTCGGCGCCCATTCCCACGGGCTCGAGCGCATGGTCGGAGACGGCGCCGCTCGCGGCGTTCACCGCGGCCGTCCAGCGCAGGGCCCCGGGTCGATCGGTCCCGCTGAAGCACTGGGCCAGTCGCGGGCTGCGCGCTGCGACCTGAAGGCGGAAGTCGTCCAACCAGCTCGGCGAGGTCTGCGCCTCGTTCTGGTAGTTCCCTCGCCGCTGCCGCCCCATCCGATCGCTGAACGCCTTCGGCTTGCTTGCCGCCGGCGCGGGCTTCTTCGGCTTCACCACCGGCGCAGGCTTCACCACCGGCGGCGGTGGTGGCGCAGGCGGCGGTGCGGGTTCGCACTCGCACCGCATGAACATCGCCAGGATCAGCAGCGCGGCGATGGTCACCGCTCGACGGATACGTCTCCGCCGCTTCTCGCGCTGGACGGCTGGGGTCTGCTCCATCCGCTCGCGTGCCGCCCGCCTCATGAGCACCGCCGATCGGCGCAGCTCCTTCTTGCGCCGGCGCATCTCGCGCCGAAGCTCCCTGGGGGTCATTCGGTGAGCCTCCACCCGAACACGAGCGCGCCCTGTGCGTCCCGCCACTCCACCGGTTCGAGCACGATCGGCGTGAACACGGACGGCGACTGGGGCTCGGGCGGCTTGAAGGGCCATGGCAGCGGGTCTGCCGGCGCGAGGCGGATGCTCCCGGCAAAGGTCGAGCGCGAGAGTGACAGCGCCCGCGCGTTCCCGCTCACCGAATCGTCGAGATGGCTCAGACCATCGAGGATCGACTGGGCCCGGTCCATGAGCTCGTCGGCCGTCCGGCTCTGCGACTTGGACGTCCTGGTTTCGGCTGTCAGGGGCCGGAGCACCTCGAGCAGTCGTTTGAGCGTCGGAACATGGGCCCGGCGGACGTCCGCATCTTCCGCTTCGATGTTCTCGATGAGCTGTCGCACGAACCTCAGCACCGACGACGGCTGCTCGGGGAGCGCGTCGCGCAGTCGCGTCGCCAGCTCTCCCGGCTTGCCCTGCGACATCGGCCGGAGCCGCTCGACCGTCGCGTCGAAGGACCCACCGCGCCGGGCGGTCTGGGTGATCCGCTCGAATGATGGAGCGTCGGCGCGCAGCGCTGCCCGCCAGACCAGATCCTCGATGACCCAGTTGTACTCCTGCCGCGGAACCAGCGCCTTCAGCGTGGCGATGACCTCGTCGTTGGTCTCGTAGCGCGAGAGCACGTAGGACAGCCAGCGCCGCGCCAGCGCCAGTGTGACCGTCGCCTCCCGCGAGTTCTCGGCCTGCTGCATGGCGTACGCGAAGGATCGCAGGGACTCCTTCAGCTCGCCCGTCTCCAGGAAACCCACCCCCCGGTGCAGCGCGACGATGGCGCGCTCGCGGAAGCCGCTGCTCTCATCGAGCTCGAGGAGGCGCTTGCCGCGGTCGCCCGACGTCAGCGCGCTGCGCAGCTCGATCGAGTCGCTCGCGCCCACGAACCCGATCCAGGCCTCGAGCTCCTTCCCATCCTTCCGCCGGAGCAGCTCGTCGATGATCCCGAGCATGAGCTTCTGGAGCGCGTCCGGATCCTTCGACAGCGGCTGCGCCCGGGCGAACAGGAACAGGCGCCGGTCCCGGTTCAGCGCCAGCCACTCCTGCGGGGTCCAGGTCAGGCTTCGTCGAAGGAACGCCGCCTGGGGCGAGTTCTCGGGGAAGGCCTCCAGCTTGCTCCGGAGCTCCGCCGCGCCGGCCGGGGAGACGCCGACCACCCGGGCCTGCTGCGCGACACTCCGTGCGTTGCGACGCGCCTTGCGCGCCTCCAGGTCTGCGATCGTCAGGTCCAGATCGAAGATGCGCGCCTCCACCACCGACAGGTTCCGGACCTTCTCGCGGACCAGGGTGGCGCGCGACTTCACCAGCAGATCGCGCATCAGCCAGGCCGCACTCAGCCGATCCGTTAGATCGAGGAACGGGGTCCGTCCGAACTGCAGGGCCGTGGTGGCCGGCAGGAAGCAGTTCGTCCGGAAGAAGTTCACGGAACGAAGCTCCTCTGCCGAGAGCACATCGCGCAACGAGATGAACCGCTGCTGGCGCCCGACCTCGAATACGTCCCATGGCGGAGGCATCGAGGGCGGCGGGCCTCTGCTGAGCCCGATGACGACCATGTTGTGCAGCCCCAACGGCCACAGACCCGCGCCCTCCCGCTCGTCGTGGTCGAACCCGTCCTGGCACAGCCCCATGCTCCCGAGCGCTGCCCACACCACGGAGCGGAATTCGGGATCCTCGCGTGGGCGCTCGCCCCGCTGGAGCAGGCTGTTGCGGAGCAGCCACAGCTTGAGCACGTCGTTCGGCCGATTCTCCCGGAGCGCGATGCGCGCGTTGTAGAAGACCACCGTCTGTTTGGACGGCGTCGCCTCCGCGGCCGCGGCGCTCGACAGCAAGCCAGCGACGATGGCGACGACCCAGCGCATCAGAGCGTCCAGCCCAGGCCGAGCGAGAGCTCCCACCACCACCCCAGGCCTGACCCGGTGACGCCGCCCAGCAACGGCACGGCCATCATCACCCGCGGCGACAGGAACCCTCCGGACCCGAAGTACACGTCGACGGAGAGCCCCGCGAGGAGCCCATACCGGGCAGGGTCGATCTGCATGCCGCCCGGCCGCTCGGACTCGAGCTTGCCCAGCTCGTGGTCGGTGATGCGCGGCGCAATGGAAGAGATGAGGACGTCCTGGAACCTCATGCCGCCCATCGCCCCCGGGTAGAAGAGATAGCGGAAACCGGCATTGGCCGAGAAAACCAGCTCGGTCGCGGGGAAGAAGCTGGGCAGCACGGTCACCACGCCCTCTGCCAACGGGTACCCGACGTTGACGTCGAGCTCGAAGCGGCTGGGGCGGCCGAATTGGCGATAGGGCGTCAGCGCCAGCTTCTCGGTGCTGTCGGTTCCCCAGGTGAACGCGCGGGTGATGGCCACCTCCGCCATGAAGCTCCCGAACGGCTTGCGCGCGAAGATCCCGAAGCGGTTGCTGCCGAAGTTGTTCCGCTCGAGGAGCTCGCTGCCGATAATCCCGAAGCCGATGGTGGACTTCCGCCAGTCGAAGCGAACCGACTTCGAGGCTGCGCCGATCATCCGCTCGTTGAGCGCGTCGATCGGCGTACGGAAGCCCTCCAGCGTGGTGTCGACCTGCTCGGGGCCGGCGGCGGGCGCATCCGGAGCCTGGGCTTCCGGGGCCTGCCCTTCCGCGGCCAGCGCGGCGCGCGGCAACGACAGGATGACGGTGATGACGGTGATGACGAGGAGGCTACGGATCATTCGGGAAGCCTCCGGCACCAGGACGAGGGAATACCGGGCGATAACACTGCATGCGGTAGGCAAATCGGAACAGCGCCTGGACGTTGTAGACGCCGTACGAATCGAAGGTCGGGTGATCGCAGAAGCGGGTGCACTGCTTCAGGATGTCTCCCATGGGGAACTCGCCCGTCATCCACATCTCGGTTCCCCAGGTGTCCTCACTCGAGCTGGCGATTCCGAACGGCACGGAGAACGAGTAGGCCGTCACAGCTCCTGCGAGGACGGTCTCGAACTCCGCCCTCAACAGGAACGGGAAGTCCCAGCGCAGCCCGAGCTGGTATGTGGGCTGCGGTGCGGTCTGGTGCAGCTCGGGCAGCAGGTCGAGCGTGGCAGGCTCCGGAGTGACGGCGCTGCGGAACATGAAATTGTCTTCGACGGGGCGGCAATAGGAGAACGCGTCGCCCGGCTCCGCCGTGAGGATTTCGTTGTTGTAGAAGGTCGCGACCCCGAACTCACCGACCGAAAGGTGGGTGGAGAGCGGCGTGTGCACGGGCGCCCGGAACGACATGGCGGTCATCCTTCCCGCCTGGGCCTCTGAGTACTTGTCGATGAACCGGAGATACTGCGCGCGGGTCGGCATGGTGACGATCTGGTTGAAGCGGAATGGCCCGAGCTCGAGATCAGGCATGTCCAGCATCGCGGGGCACGTGCTCACCGTGCCTTGAGGAACCTCGTCGAGGTCATCGAACGGGAGGTTGGGTGGGCACCAGAGAACCAGCCGCCGAAGCTCCGGGAGCGCAACGGTGCGCGCCACGCTGTCGTAGACGAACGCACCGGTGACCCGCGGCGAGCTCTTGTCCCGCTCGAAGGCCAACGCCCGCGAGAGAGAGTCCTCGATGACGGCTGCCAGCCGGCCGCTCGTGTCGTCGTGATGGAGCCCCAGGACGAGGACCATGTCCCGCCCCTGCATCCGCACCTGATCGATCCGCGCGCGGAACTCGGTCGCGAGCTGGTCGGCAAAACCGGGATCGTTCCAGTCGTCGAGGCAGATCTCCGGAGCGTCCTCGAGGAAGAGCCGCTGCTCCTGCATCTCGTAGTGCGGCGACGAGATCGTCCGGTTGCACGGACTCAACATGTACTTGATCGGGGTGTTCAGGGTGATGGGGCTGCGCAGCATCGGGAAGGCCGGGCGAACCTGGGGGTTCTTCCGCGCCAGGGCCACCGCTTCGAAGGTGCCGCCCTGCGCATCGATGACGGTGGAGCGCGCACAGACGAGCGGGGACTCGGACGTCGACAACGGCAGGGTCGCCACGTCGAACACCGCGCGGTCCGTGGTCTCCACCGGCCCGACGTCCAGCGGGAGCAGCGCCTCAGGACAGCTCTGGACCGAACCGTAGCCGTACGGGTTCTCGCCGAAGTTCACGGCGATCGCGCCGTGTCGGCGTTCGGTGATGACGAAGTGACGCCGCAGCCCGTAGCCCGTCGCCTCCTCGTTTCGCAGCGTCGGGAACTGGTGACGCGTGCGCCATTGCACGTGCGTGTTGGTCTCGTCGAACACGCCGTACACGAGCAGGCTCCGGTGCGTGTGCGCCGGTCCTCTGCCGATGATGTTGAGCGTCACGGGCGCGCCGAGCATCATCTCGCCGTCACGGTGGTAGCGCAGCCGCAACTGCACGTCGCGTGGCACTTCGGCGAGCGCCAGGCTGGTGCTTCCGCACACGGTGTTCGGTCCACAGTTGACCGGGACGTGGGTGTGGACCGTTTCGAGCTGTGTCAGCGGCGTCCACGGAAGCTCGAAGTTATCGGTGCGGAACGTGAGCTCGATCTGACTGTCGGGACCGATCCCCTGCTGGGCGCTGGCCTCGTAGAAGACGAAGAGCGTGTCCTCCTCCTCGAACCAGGCCACGTCCGCGCGGGTGAAGCCCGCGTTGATGTCGACGATCGGCACCTTCTCGCAGCCGGCGACCGCGATGGCTGTGACCCCGACGATGAGAAGGCGCGCGCAATCCATTCCGTCCACCCCGCCTAGGCGATGATCTCCGCGAAGGAGACCTTCCCTCGCGCGACCTGCTTCTTCACCGCCGAGCTCAGCTCGTTCTGGCCGCGCCGCGCGGCCTTGAGCTGCTCCTCGCGCGAGACGAACGACATGTTGGCGCGCACCGCGTTCTGCATCGCCGGCGCGAGCCGCGCCATGAAGCTCTCCTGCCACGCGGGCTGCTGCACCGACGACCAGCCGGCGAGCCCCCGGACGTCGACGTCGAGCAACAAGTCCCTCTGGAGCTCCTCGGGCAGCTTGAGCAGCATGTCGCCATAGAGGATGTCCTGGTACCAGGCCGGCAGCGTCCCGCCGGAGCGCCCCAGCGCCCGCGCGAACAGCGCGCCGCGCTCGGTGGACTCGATCAGCGGCAGCAGCACAGAGAGCGCGCCGGCAGCGTCGAACTCGCGACCCCGGTCCGGGATGCCCTGGGCCCGAAGGGCCGGAGGAAGCGGCTTCCCCGCGCGCGCGGCGTTGAGCACCTCGAACAGGTGGACCGTCTCCTCCTTCGAGATGCGGTTGGACGCGAGCAGCTCGTCGGCGACCTGCACCCGCAGCTCGGACGACATGATCCGCGCCACGTCGTCCTGGGCGTCGGTGGTCACGTGCCCGAACAGCAGCGCCCCATGACGTGGCGACAGACTCTCGATCAGGCTCGCCACGCCATTGGAGCCGAACTCCTCGCCGAGGCTTCGGTACACCTCGGCGTCCGCCTGAGCCATCAGCGTAGAGGAGATGGCGTGGTTGTTCAGCATGCGGAAGAACTCCGCGTCCGAGATCAGCGCCTTCTCGTCCACCGTCTTCAGATAGTCGGCGAAGTCCACCTTGCGGACGGCGAGCTCACCATCCGAGGTGAAGGCCAGCGACAGCCGGTCGCCGAAGACGAAGATGGCCTTCGCCAGCAGCTCGAACTCGCCGGCCTTCAGCCAATCGCGCAGCAGCTCCACCACCACGCTCTCGTCCTTGGCCAGCTCGGCCTGGGCGATCCGGTCGTTCCACAGCTGCTGCTGGGCCGTGACGAACGCCGTCTCCGCCTCCCCTTCGGACAGCGCCGGGTCCGCCTCGTCTGGAGACGGCTCCTCGGAGTTCGGGGGCGTCTCGGCCTCCTCGGCCTTGTCGAGCGAACCTGCCGCGAGCTGCGCGGCCAGGGCCTTCTCCTCGATCGTCTCGCGCCCGAGGCGACGCAGTGCCCAGATGAGGGTCAGCGCCGCCACTGTCACCAGGAAAACCGCGATCATCCACGAGAAGTGTGGAAGCAGGCTGACCCAGAGCTCCCGCAGCGCGACGCCGGCTTCCCACGTCTCCGGCACCGGTGGCGGCACCGGCTTCTCGTCGACCTCCGGCTCCGGCGGCTTCGGCGGCTCGGGCGGCGGCGGAGGCTCGCGCAGTCCCGGAGAGATCGGCTGGAGGATCTGGCGACCGACCTTCACCTTGAGCCAGCCCTTCGACAGCCGCTGCTCGAGGCGCCGGACCAGGGCCTGGACGTCGCGGGTGGGGACCGACTTCTCGTGGGTGAACTCGCACTGCGCCTGCGTCAGGTACTCCTGCGCCGGCACGCTGCCGGGACCTTCGGTCTGGCCGAGCCCGGGCAACGAGCTGGTGCGCGGCATGTCGACGGTGACGTGGTCGCGGTAGACGCACCCCTTGGAGAAGCAGCGCTCGGGGGCGCAGTCCTGCGCCAGCGCGAGATCGAACATGCTCTCGAGCGTGCGCAGCTCCAGAAGGACGGTCGCAGGGACATGGCTCTGCGGCACCGGGGTCGGCGCGGCAGGGAGGCTGGTGCCCGTCGGGGGTTGGGTCTGGGCTGCCGCCACAGAGCTCAACGCAACGCAGGCGACGAGGACGGCGAAGCTTCTCATCAGTAGATCCTCACGACGACACGGCGGTGCCGGGCCAGGCGCTCGTCCTCGCTCAGGCCCTTCAGCGTTTCTTCAGGGAGCGGCTTCGTCTCTGCGTAGCCTTCGACGCGGATGCGCGAACGGTCGATCCCGACCTCCTCCAGCCGCTGTCGCACCACGATGGCGCGCGCGCTGGAGAGCTCCCAGTTGCTCGCGAACAGTCCGCCGCTCACGAACGGCGTCGAGTCGGTGTGTCCCTCGACCGCGAAGTTGTACTGCGACGAGTACGGCGAGAGCTCCTTCAGCATCGATGCCACGGTCTCCTCGAACTCCGGCCGGAGCTTCGCCTTCCCCGAGTCGAACACGAGCCCGGAGTTGAGCGACACCTCCAGCCCCGCATCGGTCACCGTGGTGGTCACCAGATCCTGCAGATTCTTGGCAGCGATCTGCGCCTCGATCTCCTTGCGGATCGACTCCAGACTCGCAGGGCTCTCCTGGCCGGAGATGCTCTGGGCGATCTGCTGCATCTTCGTCTTGCTGAAGTTCGCCGCGGTCAGCAGCACCACGAAGAACAACAAGAGATTTGTGATCAGGTCGGCGTAGCTGAGTAGCCAGCTCTCCTCATGCCCGGCTTTCCGTCTTTGCATGGCTCACCCTCACCGCTCGCCACGAGAGACGATCTCGTTGACGCTCTTCTCGCACCGCTCGAGGAACCCCAGGCGGTCGTCGAGCAGCCCGTTGAGGTAGTGCCCGATCGGCCCGGCCACGCCGGCGCCGAACGCCACGCCGTACAGGGTCGCGAGCAGCGCCAGCGACATGGACGCGCCGATGTTGAGGTTCTCCGAGCTCATGTTGCGGAAGAGCTGGATCATGCCGGTGATGGTGCCGACCATGCCGAACGCCGGCCCCAGCTTGGAGAGCATCTCCCAGTTGTGGATCGCCGGCTGCCAGAGGCTGATCTCCTCGTGCCGCAGCTCGGTGAAGCTCTTGCTGCTGGAGGCTTCGTTCGCCCGGTTCAGGATCAACTCCAGCATCTGCTTCACCGCGGGGAAGCGACTGTTCCCGGCCAGATCGACCGCCTGGCTGCGCTTGCCGTCGCGCCACAGCGCGGACAGCTGATCGCGCTCGGTCTCCATCGCCCGGGTGGTCCGGCCGAACAGCCCCAGGCCCGGAATCAGCTCGCGCAGGCACAGGAGGGTGCGCCACACCGTGGTGTGGCTGGAGCTCACCAGCACCGCCGAGAACGACCCGACCAGCACCATCACCAGCGCGTGGCCGTCGAACGCGGAGATCACCGCGTCGCTGCGATCCTTGAACCCGTACCAGACGATGAAGCCCAACAACACAAACCCGATGATCTGCACGAAATGCTCCTCTTGTTACTGCTGGCGCTGGAGTTCTTCGAGCTTCTTGCGGACGCCCGGATCACTCTCGATGGCTTCGACCTGCTCGTAGATTTCGATGGCCTTCTCGCGCTCCCCCATCATCAGGAGCAGCGATCCCTTGGCCCGTAGGAACTCGGGGTGCGACTTGTAGCGTGCCAGGACGGTCTCACACCACTCGAGGGCCAGGTGGTAGTTGCCCCCGCGGGTGGCCTGCTCCATCAAGGTGCGGGCGCGGGTGATGCTCACCTCCGGCGCCTCTTCGTCGATGCGCAGGCCTCGCGCCCGGTAGGCCTCGATGAGCGCCTTGTCCGCCGTGGCGGGCGGCGGTGGCACCACCCGGCTGGCAGGAATGGTCTTCACGTCCTCGTTGCCCGCGCCGTGCTCGATGACGATGCGCTGACCCGAGGCCAGCATGGGCACGTCGACCTCGGTCATCAGGTTGCCGTCGTTCCAGCGGACCTTCATCACCGTGGTGGACCCGAAGCCGAAGGGCCGCACCAGCGTCCCCTCCTCCTTGAGCACCTCGGGCTTCTTCGGCGCCGGCTCGACCAGGTAGTGGGTGTAGTTCCGCGTCGCGCAAGCGGAGGCCAGGAGCGGCAGCAGTATGAGCAGGATTCGGTTCATGGCAGGATCGGCAGCGCGGTGATGTTCATGAGGGAGACCCCAATTCCGATTCTCCCGTTGGTGGACGCGGTGAACGTGACGCCGTAGTTCGAGCGGGCGATCGGCATGCGCACCACGAAGACGCCGGTCAACAGCGGGTCGATGATCTGGACCGCCTGGCCGCTGATGCCGCTGGCGACGGCCGTGGGCACGGCCATCAGGACCTTGGCGCCGACCATGAGGTTCCACGCCTCGGGGATGACCCGGTAGTAGTTGCCGCCCACCCCGATCAGCGGGTCGAAGGCGGAGAGGGTCACGCCGGAGAGGTTCAGGTTCCTGTCGCCCCATTGCTCAGCCCAATCCAGGGAGATGTGCTGGCCGGGGTAGAGCGTCACGTCGAGGAACGTGTGGGTGAGGCTGTCCCCCCGCGCGCGACGCTCCAGCTCTTCGGTGAGGGTGAAGTTGCGGCGGGTGCGGGCCATCTCGATGAGCCCGGGGTCGAAGTTCTGCACGAACACGATGCGGCTGTTGCGCAGATCGATGATCCGCAGCGACACGCCCTCCGGCGTCTCGTCCAGCCAGATCGCCACCCGGGCCGGCTCGGCCTTCCCGCGCGCGTTCTCGTCCAGCCGGATGATCTCCTCGGCGCCCAGCGCGGACGAGAACTGCTCGAGCCGGCCCTCCTCCACGAACAGGCGCGGCGCCATGCACGCTTCGCAGGAGCGGAGCCCGGCAGAGCCGAACACGCGAACCAGGGTCTGCAACGCAGCGGTCGGGTACCAGGCCTTCGACTCCTCGAAAGCCGGCGAGACGCTCACCACCATTGCGGGCGTGACGTCCTTCAACGCGATCCCGCCCTGCTCCAGGCGCAGAGTGAGCGTCTCCTCCATCCGGGCGAGCGCCTCGCGCGTGGTGTCACGCTGGGCGAAGGCCACGGTCGGAAGCAACGCGGCGAGGAGTGCGAGGTGCTTCAGAAGCAAAACGTCACCTCCGCGCCGACCGTGTGGAACTTCAGAAGGTTGAGCAGGTTCAGGTGGGTACCGATCGAGGGCGCGTTGTCGAGCGCCGGCGCGGACTCGAGGAACACCGAAGCCCCGATGCGGTTCCCGATGCGCAGCTCGAGCCCGATCGGAAACGCGGCGAAGATCGCGGTCGGTGGTGTGACCTGCTGGAGCAAGGAGAGAGGGTCCTGGGGGTTGGGCGGAGTGACCGCCGTGTTGGGCAGGAACACCCGCGCCCCCTGCCCGGTGACGTAGAGCACCGACCCGCCCACGAAGGCGTAGAGATCCGGCCGGGTGAGCGATGCGACCGACCCTGTGAGCAGGCGGGAGATGCGGGCTTGCGCCATGAACCCCGTGTGCAGCTGGGGCATCCAGCTCGCGCCCGCCGAGAACGTGCCGGTCCAGGCTCGCGCCTGGGTGAGCGCCACCTCGGCCCCGACCTGCAGCCAGATGAAGGGCATCGGCGGTGTGCCCCCATTCGACCCCTGCGCGTAGCTCCGCACCGCGATCTTGACGGGCACGGTGAACATGCTCCGCCCCTGCAGGGCGTCCAGGTATTCCTGCCGTGCTTCGGCCGCAGACTTCAAGTGGTCGCCCGAGCGCAGCAGCGCCGGTGACGACGTGGAGGTCGTCAAGGTCCGTGCGTGGATGATCGGCAGCGCCGGCTCCAGCGAGGTGATGCGGGCGCGCAGCACCAGCGCGCTGCCCTCCGCCTCGAAGTCGAGGAAGATCGCATGGCGCGCCCCGGAGAGCGCGCCCGCGGCGGCCAGCGCTTCCGGCTGGTCCACGCCGCGGGAGACGATCGTCCCCTTCGCGCCGGAGTGCACCATCACCGCAGTGCACTGAGGGCAGTGCGCCAGGATCACCCGGGTGCGCGGGTTCTTCACCACCAGCTCGGCGAAGTGGTTCTCGATGAGGGCCGAAAGGCCGCTGCCGAAGCCCACCGGCACGGTGACGTCGGCGAGCACCACCGGCGTCTCCAGCTCGAACACCGGCTGCCGCGTCCAGCCGTAGACGAGCTCGTCGAGCAGGTCGTACGCCTGCAGCTGGAACTGCGACGCGATCTCCCCGCGGAGCTTCTCCATCTGCGCCCGCTGCTGCTCGACGACCTCCGGGGACGGCGCCGCCCACGACGACGAGGAGACCAGGCCGAGCGTGATTGCAAGAAGGGTCGGCCTCATCGCAGCCATCTCCACTCTCCATCCAGGCACAGTCCGGCGTGGAGCTGCGTCTCCCGCTCGTCGACCAGCATGATCCCCAGGAACGCGTCGTCATCGCCGAGCGCGTGTTGTTCGAAGTAGCGCTTGCACGCCAGCGGATAGGCGTCCTTCGGCGCCATCCGACCGAGCACCTGGATGTCGCCGGCGGCGAGGACCGGAACCTTGTCGGAGACCCTGCGTCCCTGCTCGGCGAGCTCGGTGCGCGCCGCCACCGAGATCTTCCCCGCGACTTCGGGCTGGGGATAGAAGGCGTCGACGTGCCACGTGAGCTCGCCCTGCCCCAGCGCGCTGGCAACCTCGGCGATCTCTCCCACCGACGTGCGCAGCGAAGCGAGGATGACTTCGTCGCGGTCCGGGCGCTCTCCATTGCGCATGATGCGCCGGGTGCAGATGAGCGCCTCCGACTCCTGGTTGTTCAGGCGCGAGAGCGGCGCGGGGATCTCGCCGGGGTGCAGCTCATGCGCCCGTTGCTGGCTCAGCGGCGAGCAGTCGAGGTTCCGGCCCTCCGCCTTGCCGTGCCAGATGCCGGGCGAAGGGTCGTAGGGGCGCCCCGCAAACATCGAGAGCTGTACGAGGAGGATGACGAGCAGGGTTTCCATCAGGGCTCCGTGCCCGTCTGACTTTGCTCGTTGCCGCCGGCGGGCCGGGGCTCGAAGGAGCGCAGCACGTCGGACCGGACCCGCGCGTTGAACGTGAGCTGGCTGAGCTGCGCGTAGAAGTCACGCGAGAAGTCCCGCGCCGGCGCGTCGCCGGTGAGGTCTTCTTCGTCCGG
>JBAWAM010000119.1:0-10853 GCA_049589315.1 Myxococcaceae bacterium | reverse complement strand
GAATTCGACCCGAGTTGCGCCACCGGCCTCGACGGAACGGCAGCAGGACACGAAGGCCTCGTCCTTCATCCACTGCGAGATCCGCGCCTGCCAGGGCTCACCGGGATGCACCGTCAGCAACTGCAACGACGAGGCATCCGCCTCCCAGGCGACCGCGCTTGACTCCCGAAGAAAATCCATCGAGCCCCCAGGAACAGCATGCCAGAGGCCGTTGCGGGACAATATCGAACACTGCAATTGTCGCCGCAGCCGTTGCGACCTGAGTGCTATTTTTCAGCGGGATTGGCGGGCTTCCACGAGGGCAGTCGACTCGGCGCTCACCTGGGCGGTGATGTCCGTCGAGCTGACGGACAGGTCTACTGGAGCGAGTGCGGCTGCGGCCGACGAGATGGTGTTCGGATTCTGGAACCAGAACCCGGGAGCAGCGCTCAGCGATGCGTTGCCTGTCAGCGGGACGTCGGCGGTGCGGCCCAGCTTGAGCACCCAGACCTGCTGCTGTCCGGCGAGCCCGGTCGTGGTCACGGCCATCACGAAGCCGCCGTCGCGGGTGGCCACCAGCGGCCGTCCGCCACCGTCCGCGTCGGGAAAGTAGGCGAAGTCCTCGCCGGGGGTGCTCAGGATCCGCGCGGTGCCGCCCTGGACGAGCAGGATGTCCCGTTCGTCCGTTCCCACCTTCTCCAGGACCTCTCCGACGAACAGGGGTGCGCTCCCCGTTCGAGGAGCGGCCGCGTAGAGACGGGTGAGCTCGGTCTCCGCCCTGGCCCGGTACACGGTGCCCCGCACCACCTCGCCGTCCGGGGTGAGGTCGACCGTCCACGCGGCGAAGAACCCGCCGGCGCTGGTCTGGGGAAGCTTGAACCCACCGTAGCTCCAGCCGACGAACTCCAATCCGGAAGCCGTCTCGACCGCGTCGAGGCCTTCGCCGATTGCATCGAGGAAGACGCCCCCCGGCTCATCGCCGTTGTCGTCGTACTGCTGGCTGACCGCCCTGGCCCACACGACGTTCCCGCTGGTGTCGAGCCGAACCAGCCATGCGTTGGTCGTCGCGTTGTCGGCGCTTCCAACGAGCAGGACTTCGCCATTCGACAACGCCCTCACCGAGTGGACCCGCTCTCCCCCGAACCGCCGCGACCAGAGGACCGTGCCCTCCGCATCCACCCGCATGGCCCAGCCATTCTGGGCCCCGAGCGGCCCGCCCGAGCCGGCAACGACCACGGATCCATCCGGCAGGGCTTCCAGCGAGCGGAACTCCAGGGCCTCGGCGAGGTCGACGCCGTAGCGCCGGGCCCAGAGCGGGTTCCCTGCGAGATCGAGCTTCAGCAGGCTCAGCCCCGTCACCACGACGAAGCCGCCCGGCACCTCCGCCACCGCCTTGACGCTGCCTCCCGTCGTGAACCCGCCGTAGGCCCGCTGCCACACCACGTTGCCTTCGGGGTCCAGCCGCAGCACCCAGCTCGACACGTTGTTCCCGGTCACGCCGCCGAAGAGGGTGCTGTCACCGGCCACCACATAGCCACCGCTCGAGACCTCCGCGATCGCCCGTGCCGCGTCGCCCAGGCTGCCGGCCCGACCATAGCTTCGGGCCCACGTCGACGGCGGTAGCGGCGCTGGGTTGTTGGGATCGCCGCCGCATCCATCCCAGGCTTCGAGCTCCTCCGAGGCCGAGAACAGCTCCGTCTCCACTTCGGCGATGAAGTCGATGCCCGCCCGAGCGCGCACCGCGCCATTGAGGGCCCAATCCAGACACAGCGGCGGGCCGCCCGCGGTGGCGGTCAGGTCGAGCCCACCTTCGACCCGCGCCCACGGGCCAACCGCGCCGTAGAGGAGGATCTCGAAGCGCGGACCTCCGAACGCGCGCAGCGCCAGGTTCGCCTGGGCGCTCGGTGTGTCGGCGGTGTAGTGGTCTTCATGCTGCGCGGTGCCGCCGAACGAGCCATTCACATAACCCACGCGGGCTTCGACGCTCGCCTGCTGCAGCACGGAGGCAGTGAAGCCGCCCGACGTGGTTCCCGACATCCCCACCTCGACCGCCATCTGAGGGGTCAGCACCACCGGCACAGCGCCCGCCGGCGTCGGGATCGTCAGGATGATGGGGGTGAAGGGCACGGTCGCGACCCTCAACTCCTTGTTCACGTTCACGCTGCCCTGACCGGTCAGGCGGGCTTCGAACGTTTCGGCTGCGCCGAAGGTGAGGCTGAGCTCGTCGAGCTCGAACTTCGCGATGTCCAGCTCGAGCTCGAAGTCGAGTCTGGGCTCGAGCGCCAGTGATCCGGCGAGCTGCGCCCGGCCCGCCCCTGGACCTGAGTCGAGCTGGAACGGGAAGCTGAACCCGCTGCCCGCCTGCCTCTGCTGTACTCCGGTGGCGTCCTCCGGGGAGAGCGTGTCCGCTGCCGTGAGGTGGAGGCGCTCGAACGCATCCTGCAATCTCGCCTGTTGGCTGGAGAGGCGCAGGCCGGCCCCCTGCGCCTGAATCCCGAGCACCTTGCGCAAGGCACCGTTCGGCGTCCCTGCGCCGACGCTGAAGACGAGCACGTCTCCGACCTGCATTTCTTGTAGGAGTGGGGAAGTCCCGGAGAAGCGAAGGTCCCCCTCGGAGGTGATCTCCTCCAGCAAGGCGTGCGTTTGGGCGTCCACCACCTTCGTCCGCGGGCCGAGAATGGCCTCGGAGTCGTCGTTCCCGCACGAGCAGGCGCTCTGGATGACGAGGAGCAGGAGGCACGACCAGCTCACAGGGATGCGCATGGCGGGGTTCATAATCCTCGGCCGCGCCTGCGCACATAGACCCTTTTCCCGGGTCGTGCGTTTGATCGCTCATGCGTGCCCTCATCCCGCTCTTTCTCCTCAGTGTGGTCGCCTGCGCACATCGCCCTGCGGCGACCACGGACCAACTTCCCTTGACCCGGGTGGTCGTCTACCGGAACGGCGTCGCGTACTTCGAGCGCGCTGGTCGCGTCGATACGGAGAAGATCGCCTTCAAGGTCCGCTCCGACAGTGTCGGAGACTTCCTGGCCACGCTCTCGGTCATGGAGAAGGGCGGAAGCTCGGTTCGGGCCGCTGCGTTCCCGGCGGCCACCGGCGTTCCGTCCAACGAGGACCTGATGTCCGTGGAGCTGGAGCTCGACGGTGAGCGGCACGACCTCGCGGTCGGGTACGTGACCGAGCAACCGGTATGGAAACCCTCGTACCGCCTGGTCTTCGGCCCGGAGGGTCCATACCTCCAATCCTGGGGGATCGTGCAGAACCTGTCCGGCGAGGACTGGAGCCGAGTTCAGCTCTCGCTGGTCGCTGGAGCACCGATCGCGTTCGAGGCGACCCTGGGAACCGCGGTGACGCCGAGGCGACCTGTGGTCGACGACTCGGGAGAGTTCATCGCGGCGGTTCCCCGGAGCGAAACGATGCTGGCGCCGGAGCCTTCCATGCCCGAGGCAGCGCCGTCCGCGCCCTCGTCCGTGGCCGAAAAGAAGGAGCGGAGCAGCCGTGCGCCGGGGAAGGCGATGATGCCCAGGACTCCGCAGGCCAGGCCGGCACCTGAGTCGTCGGAAGACGCGGTGACTTCTGTCCCCCGGAGCATGGCGCTGCTGGCCTCGTTGACGGTGGAGCCGGGGACCACGCGCTACGATCTGCCGGCGCCCGTGACGATCCCGAAGGACAGCGCGACGATGGTCCTGCTGTCGTCGACCGGGGTACCGGGCGAGGCCGTCCACATGTACGCCCCGGACTCTGCGGTGCCTGACTCCGTTCGCCACCCCTTCCGCGTGGCGCGCTTCAAGAATGCGAGCGCGGGGCTGATGGAACGTGGCCCCATCGCGATCTTCGAGCAGGGCGCCTTCCTGGGACAGGGACTGCTCGAGCCGCTGGCATCAGGCGCGGAGGCCACGGTCCCCTTCGCCGTGGACCGCGCTCTGGCCATCGACGTGCGCCAGAAGAGCGAGTCCCGCGATGTGCGCCTCGCTCGCATCGAGGCGGGGAGGCTCACGCTGGAGCGGGACCAGGTGCTGCGGACGACCTATCGGGTCCGGAACGGAACGCAGGACGAGGTGAAGCTCGTGCTGCGCCATCCGCGGACGCGAGACATGAGGCTCCACAAGCCGCCCTCCGGCACCGAGGACAACGTGGGCCGGAGCACGGCGATGGTTCCCACGGCCGTGAAGGCGCGAGCGACCGAGGAGGTGACGGTGGAGGAGCGGCGCGCCTGGCAGACGGCCGCGGACTGGATGAGCGAAGACGCCCACGCAGCAGTCCGGGCGTACCTCGCAGATCCCCAGCGAGACTCGAAGCTCTCCGGCGCGCTGGAGCAGGCGTGGGTACTCCGGGAGCAGATCCGCAAGGCGACCGATGAACGCAGGGACATCACTGCCCGGAAGAACGTGCTGCACAGCGCCACCGTCGAAGCGAGGGCCTCGCTGAAGGCGATTGAACGAAGCACGAGCAGGGACGTGGCCGAGCTCAGGAGACGGCTCTCGGATCGGCTCCTGGGGTTGGACCGGGAGCTCGAAGACGCCAACAGCCGCTTCGTCGAGCTGGAGCTGAAGCACAACGAGCTCATGGTCCGCTTCTCCGAGGCGGTGAGGGAGCTTCAGCTGTCCCAGACGACAGACGAGTGACACGGCCCGTGGCGTTCGCTGGCGAACATCGGCGCACGGAGCCGCTGTTCGCCAGCGTGTCCTCCGGGGTGAGAGGACCCCGCACAGAGAGGGCCACCGAGGGACAGCGCTATGCTCATCCCCATGGCTGCTGATCCGAGCTCCTCTGGCTTCACCTTCTCCGTCCGCGTCGATGAAGGGCGGAACGTCCTGTACCTCACCCAGATCGGCGTGGCGGAGAAGGAAGACCAGCTCCGGATGTTCGCCGAGTACGAGCGGGCACTGGCCAGGGTGCGACCCGGATGGGTGCTGTTGGTTGATCAAAGCGAAGTGCGTGGCTTCTCGGATGAGGCGCTCGAGATCGGCGCGCAGATGGTGGTGCGCACGGGAGAGCGAGGCGTCGGCCACGTCATCCGGGTCAAGCCCCGGGCACCGGCGATGCGCATTCGCATCACGCGCGTCCTCATCACTGCCCGCGTCACCTACGAGACCGAACTCGTCGACACGCTCGAAGAGGCAGAAGCCGCAGTGTCCGCCTATCTGGGCCGCTAACAGCCCCACTTGCAGGAGAGGTGAGGGCTCAAGAGGGCTTGGTCGTGTCGATGGTGACGTGCCCGCAGATGTAATCGTCTCGGCCCTCCAGCTTGCAGCACGTGATGCAGTGGCCGAGGAAGCAGATCTTCACGCACACGAGGACATCGACCGAGATCAGCCCGGCGTTGGCAAAGAACCTGGCGACCGGAATGGGGAACTTTGGCGGGCGCTCGCCGGACGGCTCCGTGCGGCGCGCGGCGGTCTTCAGCAACTTTGCCAGCTCGGGTGACACTGGGCGCCTCTCGTCTCCCTCGCACGGCTCGAGCTTCAGCTTCGTCACCTCACCCTTGCGGATGACTGCGCGAACGAGCTGTCGGCAGCAGTCGGACTTGATGTAGCCGATCTCGATTTCGGCGCGGCGCGCACGTTCCAGCGCGGCCATGTCGAGGTGTTGCACGCCCTCGAAGAGCTCGAACCTCGCGCGCTCGACCCTGACCTCGACCGGGTGTTTCAACGTGACGGATGTCGGAGAGCGCCTCGTCAGCTTTGCCATCGTGTGCTCCTGCCCGGGGGTGTCGTTGAACCACCGAGCAGGGCGGAACATAGGTACGCCGGCCCGTGTGTAAGAGCGCTGCGCGTCGGGCGGAGGGCGTCGAAGTTCCTGGCCAACGTCTCGCTCGTTCTGGAGGTCGAACGCGAAGTGGTACAACTGTTGCTCAAAGACCTCCGAACCTGTTCGGAGGTCTTCATGCGTGTCGTGCCTGCCGCGGTCGTGTCGCTCCTCATCGCCTGCTCCGCGTCCGCGGAGCCGCGGGTGCTGCCGCAGGTCCGCGACGGCGACGTCGTGCTCCAGACCTCCAGGTCGGGTCAGTCACAAGCGATCCAGCTCGCAACCGACAGTCCCTGGTCGCACGTCGGGCTCATCGAGGTGACGCCGGAAGGCATTTTCGTGATCGAAGCGATCGGCAAGGTGAGCCGCACGCCCTGGGCGACGTGGAAGAAGCGCGGCGTCGGCGAGAAGGTGACGATCCTGCGCCCGAAGGGGCTCGCTCCCGTGCAGGTCGCGAAGGTCCTCGCCGAAGCGCGGAGGTTCCTCGGGAAGCCCTACGACGCGAAGTTCGGTTGGAGCGACGCGCGGATCTACTGCTCCGAGCTCGTCTACAAGGCGTACCAACGCGGGGCGGGCGTGAAAGCGGGCGCGATGCAGAAGGTCCGCGAGCTCGACCTGAACGGCATCGAGCAGCAGGTCATGGAGCGATACGGGCAGATCCCGTGGGATCTCGAGTTGGTTACCCCGGCGAGCGTCGCCGAAGCGGAGATCTTCGAAGAGCTCTACTCGGACTTCTGACTCTGCAACGCGAATGCATTGGTTGGATCAGTTCGATGTTAGGTACGTCGCGATGGCAAATGTTGCGACCTTGCTTCTGGAATCCCGTGGCTCCCGGACCGAGCTCCGCGTGGCGAAGTACCGGCTCCCCCTGTTCTGGCTTGCGTGCTACGAAGCGCAGGACGTCACTGTCAGGTCGGATGCCGAAGGTGAAGAAGAGGAGGTGCTTCTCTCGACTTCATCGGCGCGGGCGCTCCTCCTGCTGGAGCGGCGGCGGCCCGCGCTCGAGACCCTGATCTCCAATCTGGACGAGTTCCTTCCCGAGTGGTCCTCGTTTCTGCGGGGGCTCGGCGAAGGGCGCCTCGTCGTGGACGCGACCGAGGTGCTCGAAATGCAAGAGGGAGATGACGGGCTCACCGTGCCTCTTCGCACCGCGTTGGGAGCGTTGGATGAGCCGACGGTGGACTCCTTTGTCGTCCTGCTGGAGTTGTGTTCGCTCAGCGATCACCTCGATCAGGTGACGCGCGTCGTTTCCACGCCGAAGCCGAAGCGCGCGCGCGAGGTCGATCCGGACTTCCCGATGCCTGGCGCCGACAAGTCCCTCCGCGCCGAACCGGCCAGCGAGGCGCTCATGGGAATCCCGGCACCACAGGGATCTCTGGCAGCGACGAGCAAGTGGCCGCCGAGCAGGCGCTATGCAGTCATCAGCGCGCTCGTGTTCGCGTTGTTCCTGGTGCAGCTCGTGAGGACTGGCCGTGGCCCGTCGACGTTCGGAGTGCTTGCGCTCGCGTGGTCAGGGTCTTCGGCGCTGCTCCTGTGGATGCGTCCGCGGCTGGGGTCATGGGTGTTTGCCTCCGGGCCCGCGATCTGGGTGATCGTGCTCGCCACCCAGATGGTCAGGGGCGTCGGCCGGGGATCCATGGTCGAGCTCCTCGCGACACTCGTAGCGTTCACCGCGACGTTCCAGATCCGGGCCGAGCTCGCCGCGCCGTCGCGAGCTGCGCGTCGGTAGAGCGAAAGACCGACGGGTTCAGCCCCGGTTTCGTTCACGCCGGGATCGACCGAGATCGTCCGGTTCGGCGCCGTCCACGGCGCTGACCGGTTCGGGCTGCGCGTCGGACCAATCCATCCGGTGGCCCTCTTCGGTGGCTTCGGAGAGGGCGCTCAGCTCCTCTCGCAATCGCTCGAGGTTGACGCGGAGTCCGCTCCCCGCCAGGTCCATGCTCCCCGCGTCGGCGGTCCGCAGGCTCATCACCTGCGCGTAGAGACCATCCAGGGTGTGCCCCAGTCGAAGGCGTTCCGCATCCAGGCGCTCGGCGCTCTTCTGCACCTGGGCGAGCTGGGCGCGCTGCTGCTCCAGGGCGGCCAGCGCCTGCACCAGGCGAGCGCGCACCACGTCGTCATCGGTGGAGGCAATCCGCTCGCGCAGCTCTTCGCGCTCCTGCTCCAGTCGCGCCTTCTCCTCGGGAGAGGCGAGCTGTCGAAGCGCGGTCTCGCGGCGCAGCAGGTCGTGGCAGGCCTGACGGAGCGTCTCCACGGTCTGCTCGGGCTGGCTGCTGAGAAATTCGCGCACGTTCTTCGGAGACTCGGCGAACGCCTGCGTCAGCTTGTCGCACACCTCGTCGACACGGGCGGCGCGAGGATCCTTCGTCGCCTCCGACTGGGGGCCTTCCGGCAGCGCAGGGGCCTCCGTCCGGGCACCGAGCCTCTGCGCGGCGGAGATCCCCAGACCCAGCGAGATGAAGACCATCCACCACATGTCGGTGGTGAACGCGAGGACGAGGAGCACGACCGCGGCGACGGAGTACACGAGGCCCTCCGCCTTTGCAGCCGGGCCCTGCCGGGCCTCTCGGCGGCGCCGCTTCGCCTCCTCCTTCTGACGGCGGCGCTCGGCTTTGGCTTCCTTCTCGCTGCGCTTGCGTTCGCGCTCCTCACGCATCCGCGTCAACGCGTCAGCGGCCCCGCGGCTCAACTCCGTCGCGAGCTCCTGGCCTGCTCGCTTGAGGTTGTCCGCCACCTCGCGCTTCCACTCGTCGTCGTGCCTGCTCACCGAGCGATCTCCTCACACGCGTTGTAGCGCAGCCGGCCTCGGCCCGCCCCGTACATCAACTGCATCCGCCGCGCGGGTGTTCGGGCAGCCCACCAGACCGCGGGCGGGGCGCCCGGCCGCCGCAGTGCACGCGATGCGGCGCAAGGGCGCCTAACGCACCAAACGTATCGCCAGCTGCAGCCCCAGCTTGTTCCAGGCTCTGTCGGTGGTGAGCACCGTCGCCCTCAGCGACAATCCGAGGGCAAGACACGCCCTGTCTCCCAATGACAATCCGAACCGGCGCGACGCGGGCCGGAGGGCCGCTGTCGCATATGCGAGCGTCGCGTCGAAGGGGACGACCCGCAGAGACATCGGGTCGAGGGCGTTGGAGATCTCCGTCTGGTTCGCTCCCAGCTCGGTCAGCTTCGTCGCGACCTCTGCCAGGTTGACGGCGCTGATGATGGCTCCGGAGGTCACGGCCTCCTCGACGAGCGCTGCACCCGGCTCCTCATTCAGCAGTGCCAGCAGCGCCGACGCGTCCAGCACCACGTCAGTCACGGCGGCCTGCTTCGTCACGGCGCTCCTCCAGGAGTTCCTCGGACAGGGACCGACCCTTCTTCGAGTACCGACGCACCAGAGCCTGCGCCCGCTTGATCGCCTGCTTCGGAGTGAGAAGCCGGACCTCGTCGTTCTCGAGGCGCAGGATCAAGGAATCCCCCTCCTGAACACCGAGCGCTTCGCGGACCTCGGCAGGGATGACGATTCTGCCGCCGGGACTGATTCGTACCTTGTAATCAGCCATCTGCCATTCCTTATTGCCATCGCGCCCGAAAAAGAAGGGGCCACGCCGTCGTGGCGTGGCCCCCAATGAGCCGGCCGAGATGACTCAGCGGCCTACTTCACCCGGAAGATGCCCCACATGCCCTCCGGGAACTGCACGCTGTTCTGGTTGCGGTAGAGGAAGTCGCCGCGGACCTTGTTGGCGCCGCCCGCGCCGTAGAGCGGCAGGATGTTCCAGTGCACCATCGGGCCCTGGGTGCCCTGCACGCCGATGATGTTGGAATCCACGTTCTCACCGATGACGGTCGAGTCAGTGCCGGTCGCCCAGGCGTCGTGCTGCCACTCGTGGCCGTGGAGGTGGAAGGCGGCCGCGCGCGGGTGGCCTGAGGGCTGCACGATGCGGAAGCGCACCTCATCGCCCTCGTCCGCTTCGAAGATGGGCGTCTCCGGGTCGCCGAAATCCTTCGAGTCCAGCAGCTGGCTCTGGTCGATGTCGTTCAGCACCTCGAGGGCCAGCTCCGGTGGAATCCCCACGCGCGCCCACAGCGGCTCGGTGCGGTAGTTGAAGCCCTTGTGGCCCGACTCCTCCGGGTCCTCCAGGGCGCCGTACGTCAGCAGCGCCGTCCCGCAGTTGAGGTTCTCGTCCACGCACTGGAACTTCTCCTTGTTCGAGTGCAGACCGATCTCGTCCTGGAAGAGGAGGACGAACTCTCGGTACTTCCGCTGCGTGCCCTTGCTGTCCGCGTAGAAGACGGTGGCCGACGCCTCCGTGTCCTCATCCGTTTTCCAGGTGGCCCCCACCGGCTCGATGATGAGCGCACCGATGCCGCCGTGCATGCCGTGGTTGACCACGTCCGCAACGTCCCTCAGGGCGACCGCACCGTACTCCACCGGGATGGCCTCGAACTCAGCCGGCCCGCTGCTCGGAGTCGACGGCTGGAGCGGGAACTGGACCGGCCCCGGGTCGTTCTTCAGCCGCCAGCGGCCGGCGAACCAGCGGTAGGTCCTGGTCTCTCCCGGCGCGACGGTCTGGACCGGGTTGAGGCCGATGTTGGCGCCGTCGCTCTCCGTCACGTCGTACTCCACCAGCTGCGGATGCAGCGAGGCGTGGTTCGACGAGCGCACCTGGTTCACGTTGAACCTCTCCGTGATGACCGGCAGGAAGTTCCAGTGCGGCGTCTTCGGCATCTTGTCGGGGAACGCGTTGATGAGCGTCACCTCGATGCAGTCTCCGGCGTTGGCCCGCAGGATGAGCGGCTCCGGCCGGCGCTTGCCCTTCATGACCTCGTCGATGTGCTCCGCTCTCACGTAGAGGATGCCGTCCGGGTCGAACAGGTCGAAGCGCTCGTTGTAGACGAGCTTGTCGTCCGGGAGGTTCCCGTCGGCGGTGATGGCGTAGACCGTGTATTTGCGCTTCGGCGCATTGGACGGGCACACCGGGTGATCGGGCGCATTGGGGTTGCCGAAGATGGGGTTGCCCGGTAGCGGCTGCAGGTCTGGCTGCAGGTCACGGTACGTGCGCAGCAGGCCCCACTGGCCGGTCCACAGGTCGTCCGTGGCGGCGCTCTGCCAGAGGTAGTCCGCGGTGGCCCTCTTGAGG
>JBAWAM010000118.1:0-10605 GCA_049589315.1 Myxococcaceae bacterium | reverse complement strand
GCCGACGACCACGACGTCGTGCTTCATGGCTCGGGGGTCTGCCGGCTGAGCGCGTACGCAGCCACCGACCGGGCCATCTCCAGGACCATCCCCGCGGCACCTGGCTTTTTCGGCGGACGCAGCTCTCCTGCGAGATAGCGCCGAAGCGCCTCGCGACGCCGGAGCTTGCCGCTCGAGGTCCGAGGCAAGGTCCCCGGCCTCAGCAGCTCGACCGCGTGCGGACGGATTCCGGTGTGCTCGGCGACACGTGCCTGGACCTGAGCCGCCAGATCCTGCGGCGCGTCGGCGGTGGTCTCGACGAGGAGCAGCAGCTCTTCCCCGATGGTTTGCGCGGGCAGGTAGCCGACCGCGGCGGTGCACCCGGCGCGAACGCCCGGAATGCCGTCGAGGCACTCCTCGAACTCCTGCGGCACGTGATTCGCCCCACGGATCACGACGATGTCGCGGGCGCGCCCGGTGACGTACAGCTCACTGTCCCGCATGAACCCGAGGTCGCCGGTATCCAGCCAGCCGTCGACGAGCGCGCGAGAGGTCGCCTCGGGCGCCCCGAAGTAGCCCTCCATCAGCGACGGCCCGCGTACGTGGATCCGCCCGACGCGTCCAGGCGGGAGCGCGGCGTTCTGCTCGTCGCGCACCTCGACCTCGAAGCCGGAGACCGGAGCGCCGACCGAGGCGACTGCGCGTTCGCCGTCGCGGATCTCGCCCGTGCGCGCGAGGTGCTGCGGATCGATCTGCGCTGCTCTCAGCGCCCCACCGCGCCGTCCAAGGGTGACGGCCAGGCCGGCTTCGGCCAGCCCGTAGGCAGGGACCAGCGCCTCGCTCCGGAATCCGACCGAAGCGAACCGCTGGCCAAAGCGCTGGAGCACCTGGATCGAGATCGGCTCGGCGCCGGTGGGCGCATACGTCCAGCTCGACAGGTCGACGCCGTCGAGCTCCTCGTCGCGAACGCGCTTGAGGCAAAGCCCGAAGGCGAAGTTCGGAGCCGGAGAGATCGTGGCCCGGAAGCGGGAGATCGTGCGGAGCCAGAGCGCGGGCTTCGCCAGGAAGAGCTCGGGCGGGATCAGCACCAGCGACCCGGGCCAATGGACCGCGGCCAGCAGACATCCGATGAGGCCCATGTCGTGGTACAGCGGCAGCCACGAGACGCCCACCGTACGGACTCCCGGAACCTCGGGCAGGTGGGACTTCAGAAGCCCCGTCTGCTCGATCAGCGCGCGGTGGGTGAGCGCGACCGGTTTGGGATCCACCGTCGAACCCGATGAGAACTGGATGAGGGCGAGGTCCTCCGCTGCCGGAGAAGCAGCCTGTCCCCTTTTTCCGGCGACCAACTCCGAAGCCGTGCACATGCCGAGCGCGGGCCGCGCCATCCCCAGCGCCTGTCCCAGCAGCAGGCGAACCCGCGCATCGGTCACGACGATGCGCGCATCCACCGCCTGGAGCATGCGCGCGGTGGCGCGGTGGTACTCGTCCAGCCGCCCAAGCCGCACCGGCGGGTAAAGTGGAACGGGAACTGCTCCTGCGTAGAGCGCCCCGAAGAACGCATCGCAGAAGTCCGGCGCGGTCGGCAGCACGATGGCCACGCGCTCACCTTTCCGGACCCCGCGCGCGGTCAGCTCGGCCGCGACCCGAAGGGCCCGCTCGCGCACCTCTCGCCAGGGGAGGAAGGTGTCGCGCTCCCGCGCGTCGACGAAGGTGAGGCCCGAGTCGTGGCCGACGGCCCGGTCGAGCGCATCGTTCAGGGTCATCGCGACGCCTCCACCCGGAGCTGGACCAGTCGCGCGAGATCGCCGGCCGTGCGCAAGCCCAACGCGTCCTCCTCTCGGAGCTGGATCTTGAACCTGTTCTCGAGGCCGACCGCGACGGTGAGCAGTCCCAGGGAGTCGAGTTGGAGATCGCGCACGAGGTGCGAGTCGGGCCCGACCGGGACGGGGATCTCGAGGTCCTCGCGGACGATGCGCCGGATCTCCGCGATGGCTTCATTCCCGACGGCGGAGAGACGGGACGAACCGTGGTCGGTGTTCGAAGGCGGAGGCATAGGGCAACCCCAGGGCGCGCTCCTCGGCGCGGATGCGGACGAACAAGACGGCGGCATTGAGGACGGTGAACACGACCGCGCTCACCCATGCGCCGTGGATCAGCGGGATGCAGAGGATCTCCACCACGACCGCGACGTAGTTCGGGTGACGCACGAGCCGGTACGGCCCGGTGGTCACCGGCTGCGCGTCTGGCAGGACGATCACCCGGACGTTCCAGCGGTCGCCCAGCGTGGAGATCGCCCAATACCGGAGCAGCTGAGCCGAGACTGCTCCTGCCAGCGCGAGGTATCCCAACGCACCGGGGAACGGGCGCTGGAGCGCGATCACCTCGGCGCCGCACGAGAAGAGGAAGAGGGTGTGCAGCACGCTCATCGCGCGGAAGTGTCCCTGGCCGTACTCGACCGCACCGGCCTGGAACGCCCGGGACGCGTTGCGGTGGGACACCCAGAGCTCGAAGAGCCGCTCGACCCCGACGAGCAGCAGGAACGCGAGGTAGAGCTGAGCGGAGGTCGTCACCACTGCAGCAGCACCAGCTCGGAGCAGAACCCGGGCCCCATCGCCATCAGCAGCCCGTAGTCACCGGGCTTCGCCTCCTCCGCTTCGAGCAGCTCTTTCAGGACGAACAACACGGACGCCGATGAGAGGTTTCCGACCTCCCGGAGGGATCGCCACGATCGCTCGAGCGCCCGTGGGGGGAGCTCGAGCGCGGTCTCGAACGCCTTCAGGACCTTCGGCCCGCCGGTGTGCGCGACCCAGTGCCGGATGTCCCCACGGTTCAGCCCGTGGTCGGCGAGGAACGCATCGACGTCCCCCCGGATCTCGTCGGTGACCAGGTTCGGCACCGTCGCCGAGAGCACGACCTTGAACCCGGTGTCGACCACGTCCCAGCCCATCACCCGTTCGGTGTCCGGGTAGAACACCGAGCGCGTTCCCACGACCGTCGGGCCGGGGCCTGGGCCGGCGTGCTGTCCGCCTTCGATCACCACCGCCGCGGCGCCGTCGCCGAACAGCCCCGAGGCGATGATGTTCGCGATCGAGAGGTCCTCCCGCTGCAGTGTCAGCGAGCACAGTTCGACCGAGAGCAGCACACCGACGCCCCCGGGGAACGCGCGGAGCCAGTCGGACAACCTGGCGACGCCGGCTGCGCCCGCCACGCAGCCCAGCCCGAAGATCGGCGTGCGACGGAGGTCTTCGCGGAGCTTCATCCGGTTCACCAGACGCGCATCGACGCTCGGCGTGGCGATCCCGGTGACGGTGACGAACATGAGATGGTCGATGTCGCGCGGCACCATCCCGGCGCGGGACAGCGCAGCGCGAACGGCTTCCTCGCCGAGCACCTGCGCGCATTCGATCCACGCGTCGTTGCGGTGGGAGAAGCGCTCGAGCGCCGCGTACCGCTCGATGGGAAGGGCCAGATGACGGCCCCCCACCTGGACCGACCGGTGCAGGTCCTCGAGCCGCGCGAGGTTGAAGTGATGCTCCGCCCAGGTGGATCGGAGGGCCGCGATCAACGTCTCCTGGTCCGCGTAGTGCGGAGGCAGGGCGGTCCCAACGGCTCGGATGCGGGGCGCGGACGGCATGGCCCCGTCCTAGCGGGCGGCTGCGTGGTGGGCGCGGGGGAGGCGGCAGTTGGTTGCGAAGCGTGTTTGATGCGCAACTCAACAGGCCGGGAAGTGCTCGCCGGCGAGCAGGTCTCCACTCACCACCAGGTGAAGCGCACCCGCTCGCGCTCGTGCTCGCAGCGCTCGTTCCACTCGTCCGTCGGCTCTTCCGGCTCCAGTCGGTACATCATGTCGCTGGCCTCCCAGCGGTAGGGCTCGTCATTCATGCGAACCCTGCCTTCGGCGAGGGCGCGCGTCGCCTCCAGCAGCGGCAGCTTCCCGAGATCGCGCACCAAGGCTTCGAACCGGCCCTGGCGCTCGGGATCGACGAAGCGATAGCGGGCGCGACCCACGTAGGCGAGGTGGTACCACGCGGGTCGGAACACCACCGCGGACAGGCCCAGCCGCCGCGCCATCAGGCCCAGCAGCGCGGTGGCTTCGGGACCCATTCCGAGCCCGGGCACCTCCTGTCCGGGGAGCTGCGGCCGGCTCGGCGTGAAGGTCGCCCGCGGATTGCGCAGCGAGAGCCAGTTCACGAAGAGCACCTCGTCATGTCCCCGCTGCTGGCGCTCGACGACCACCTCGATCAGCACGTGCTCTCTACCGTCGCTCTGGCCGAGCAGCCGCATGCGCTGTCCGACGTCGCCTGC
Source organism: Myxococcaceae bacterium (assembly GCA_049589315.1). Classification (GTDB taxonomy): domain Bacteria; phylum Myxococcota; class Myxococcia; order Myxococcales; family Myxococcaceae; genus JBAWAM01. The sequence continues at coordinate 6,318 of JBAWAM010000118.1, read as the reverse complement.
GTCGAGATCGACGCGCAGCTTCTCGTAGCCGAGCCGCTGGATGTGCCCGAGCACGCCTTGCCGGTACAGCGCATACTCGAGCCCGGACGCCGTGTAGAACCCCAGCAGCCGCGGATTCGAGGGGGGACGACCGAAGAGCTCCTGCTCCAGATCCGCGAACGTGAGCTCGAGGTCGCCATGGAGGTCGGTGGGCTCGAGCTGTCCGGACACGCGCACGAAGCGCGACATCAACGGGTCGTAGCTCTTGCGGATCCCCCGGTGCGGGTGACCTGTCAGCACCAGCGCCGTTCCCGCCAGCACCCGCCACGCATCCGGGTGATAGCCACCTCCCGGGAGCCAGACCGCTCCGACGCCGGCGAGCGCCTTCGCCACAAGGACATCGCGGCGCCGAGCGCCCCGCTTGGTGAGCCCCAGCCGTCCGAAGCGATCTCCCGCCAGCACGTCGCAGCCGGCCACCACGAAGGCGAGGTCGGGGGCGGGCATCCGATTCAGCAAGGCTTCGAGCGCGGCCAGGTAGGTCGCATCGTCGGCGCGATCCGGGAGCACCTGCTCGTCGACCCCTTCCAGCCCATCCCAGCGGCTTCCGCTCAGCGAGCCGATCCAGCACTTCTCATCCCCCCGCAGACACTCCGCCGTTCCATCGGGGGGATGGGCGTCGAAGTCGAGCACGACGACCTGTCCGTCGAAGCCGTCGGCCCGGAGCGCCTGGACAGCGACCGCGATGTCGTTGACCGCGCAGAAGCCGGCGCCGCCTGCCACCCGCGCGTGGTGGAAACCGCCGTGGAGATTCAGCGACGGCCCCCGCCTCGCGAGGCTCGACCGGGCCGCCTCCAGCGTTCCGCCCGCGCCGAGCCGAACCGACCGGAGCAGCGGATCCACCGCGATCTCCGACGGGTCCACCCCGAAGATGCGCGCGAGGGTGGCCGGCTGGTGGAGCGCCTCGAGGTATTCGGGCGGGTGGACCCGCTGTAGGTCTTCGAAGGTGATCAAGGGCGGCGTGCGCACCTGGTCGCGCTGGAGGACGCCTCGGTCGAGCAGGAACCAGAGCACGAAGTCGACCCGGCGAGGCTCGATTCCCGCCGCCGCTTCGAGCGACGGGAGCGGCATCCGGTACGCCTCGTCGTACCAGACCTCCAGGTGGGGAGGGGGCCTCAGCAGCCGCAGCAGTCTTCCCAGAGCGGACATCGGGGCCAACCTATAGGAAGATTTCCCCAGAGGGCGCGCATGATCCGAGAGCGGTTGCAGGACCTGGGGTTCACCTTCGTCGAGGAAGGCACCGGCACGAAGGCGGCCGTCGAGCTGGTGACGCCCCTTTTGAATCCGCTCACGCGCGGGTACATCGATCGGGTGACCTTCCGGGTCGTGGACGAGCACCTCGTGCCACAGGAGCCGGTCGAGCTGGCCGGGCTGCCGCCGGTTTCGGTGGAAGGCCTCCGCCAGCTCCGCGACCTCGAGAGGCACCTCCGGCAGCTCTTCGACGACTGCATCCTCACGCTCCAGCGGCGGTGCTCGGAGCTCCAGGCGCTCGGCATCCAGCCCCGCATCCAGCCTGCGTCGCTCGATCTGCGCGCGGAGGTGGAAGCGGGGAGCGTGACCGTCGAGATCGCCTCGGACAAGCAGGGGAACTTCCGCGTCGCAAGGGTGCGTCGTGGGGCGGAGGAGCTGCCGCTTCCGGAGGAGTCCAGCTTCGAGCTGTCGGAGTTCCGGGATGGGGCGGCGCTGCTCGGGTATCTCGAAGCGCTGATCCAGGAAAAGCTGGCCCGGCGCAGCGCCCTGGATACGTCGGCGCTGACCTCCGAGGACTGGGGCGCGGCGGTCGATCTGGTCGCTCCTTCGCCCGAGCAGGAGGAGGTGGCACCGCCGGTCGAGTCGGAGGTGACCTTCGTCTCGTCCGAAGAGCCGAGCGCCCCCGAGGAGTTCGACGTCACGCTCGAAACCGGGGCGATCGTTCCTCCCGTTCAGCTCCCCGCGGCGCCGGTGACTCTGGGGGACCTCGCGCGTCGGTTTGGAGAGCAGACCGTGATGGCTCAGCGGAGCGCGATCGAGCTCGTGGCCGACCTGACCGTGGACGGCGTCCCCTGGCGCTTCGCCGCCTCGCGGGTCGCGGCCAGATCGTTCCGCGGGCTGCTCGCAGGCCCGGTCGGCGGAAAGCTCTGGGCAGGCCGCTTCGAGCTCGACGCGTTTCCGGGGCTCGTCCCGTTCGTCGCGGAGCAGCTCAACGTGCCCGTCGATCAGGTCTCCCTCACCGGCATCGTCGTCGACCCCGAATCCCCTCTGCCTGCGTCTGCGTCCCCGGAGAGCGCGTCCCGTTGTGAGCGCGCGGAGGGGGCTGCGTCTGCGTCCCCGGAGAGCGCGTCCAGTCGAGAGAGCGCGCAGGACTCTGGACAGGGAGTGGAGCCATGACCGCATCGCCGAAGGCTGTGAACGAAGCGATCGCCCACGCCTGGCTCGAGGCGTTCAACAGGTACGACGTCGACGCGCTCGTCGCGCTGTACGCCGACGACGCCACCCACACCTCCCCGAAGATCCGCGCGCTCCACCCCGACACGGGCGGAAAGCTGGTCGGCCGCGCGGCCCTGTCCAGCTGGTGGCGCGAATCGAACGCGCGCCTGCCCGGGCTTCGCTACGAGCTCACCGCGCTGACCGCCAATGAAGACCGGGTGTTCGTCGAATACATCCGCCACGCGCCCAACCAGCCTGACATGCCGGTGGCCGAGGTCTTCGACGTGCGCGACGGCCGCATCGTGGCGTCGCGCGTGTACCACGGCTGAACCGCCCCAAATGAGAAAGGGCGCCTCCCGGAGGAGACGCCCTTTCAGATGCATCAAGCCTGGACTGCCGGGGCCGGACTACCGGCGCTCGGCGGCGGCCTTCTTCTGGTACTCGGCGATCAGCGCGTCCATCTGCGCCTTCGGAACCGGCGTGTACCTGGCGAACTCCATCGTGTACTCGCCCTTGCCCTGCGTCGCGGAGCGCAGGTCGGTGGAGTAGCCGAACATCTCCTTCAGCGGCACTTCGGCGCTGCAGATGAAGTAGTTCTCGCGGTTCTCCGTGTTCATGATGACGCCGCGGCGCTGGTTGATCTGGCCGACCACCGAGCCCTGGAACTCTTCGGGCGCCTGGATCTCGACCTTCATCATCGGCTCGAGGATGACCGGCTTGGCCGCCTGGTAGCCCTCACGGAAGCCCATGATCGACGCGGTGCGGAACGCCATTTCGGACGAGTCGACCGCGTGGGCGGCGCCGTCGTTGATCACCGCGCGGACGCCCACGACGGGGAACCCGATGAGGGCGCCCTTCTTGATCGCCTCCTGGAAGCCCTTGTCGCAGGCCGAGATGAACTCGCGCGGGATGGAGCCGCCGACGATGTCGTCGACGAACTCGTACTGCTGCACCGCGTCGGCCGGCAGCGGCTCGAGGTAGCCGCACACGCGGGCGAACTGACCCGAGCCACCCGTCTGCTTCTTGTGGGTGTAGGCGAAGTCGCCGCGCTGGCTGATCGCCTCACGGTAGGCCACCTGCGGCGCACCGGCGATCACCTCGCAGCTGTATTCGCGCTTCATCCGCTCGATGTAGATCTCGAGGTGCAGCTCACCCATGCCGGAGATGATCGTCTGGGCGGACTCCTCGTCGCGGTGCACGCGGAAGGTGGGGTCTTCCTTGGTGAACCGGTTGAGCCCCTTGGAGAAGTTGGCGGCGTTCGTCTTGTCCTTCGGCGCGATGGCGAGCGAGATCACCGCGTCGGGGACGTGCATCGACGTCATCGTCATGGCGACGGTGCCGTCGGTGAAGGTGTCGCCCGAGGCGCAGTCCACGCCGAACATGGCCACGATGTCACCGGCGATGGCCTCGTTGATGTCCTGCATCTCGTCCGAGTGCATGCGGACGATGCGGGGGATCTTCACCTTCTTGGCGTTGGACTGGTTGACGATGAAGTCACCCTTCACCATCCGGCCCTGGTAGATGCGCATGTAGGTGAGCTGACCGTAGCGACCGTCCTCCAGCTTGAACGCGAGGGCAATGAGCGGCTTGGTCGAATCCGACTCCAGCACGACCTTCTCTTCGTTGTTCTTCTGGTCGTGCGCCTCGTTGACGATCTCCGACGGGCTCGGGAGGAAGTCCACGACGCCGTCGAGCAGCTTCTGCACGCCCTTGTTCTTGTAGGCGGTGCCCACGAACACCGGGGTGAACTTGAGCGCGATGGTCGCCCTGCGGATGGCGGCCTTCAGCTTGTCCTCGGGCGGCTCCTGGTCGTTGAGGAAGTACTCGCCGATCTCGTCGTCGAGGTCCGCGATGGTGGAGACCAGGGTGTGCCGGCGCTCCTTCACCTGCTCGGCGATGTCCGCGGGGATGTCGATCTCCTTGACGATCGTGCCGCCCTCACCCTCGAAGGTGTAGCCGCGCATCTTGATGAGGTCGACCACGCCCTGGAAGCGGTCCTCGGCGCCGATGGGGAACATCACCAGCGCGGCGTTGTGGGAGAGCTTCTCGCGGAGCTGGTCCACCACGCGGAACGGGTTCGCGCCGGAGCGGTCCATCTTGTTGATGAACGCCAGGCGGGGGACGCGGTAGCGGCGCATCTGCCGGTCGACCGTGATCGACTGCGACTGAACGCCGGCGACCGAGCAGAGCACGAGGATCGCGCCGTCGAGCACGCGGAGGGAGCGCTCCACCTCGATGGTGAAGTCGACGTGTCCCGGGGTGTCGATCAGGTTGATGGTGTAGTCGCCCCACGTCGCGTACGTGGCGGCGGACTGGATCGTGATGCCCTTCTCACGCTCCAGGTCCATCGAGTCCATCTTCGCGCCGACGCCATCCTTGCCGCGCACCTCGTGGATGGCGTGGATGCGGCCCGTGTAGAACAGGATGCGCTCGGACAGTGTCGTCTTGCCCGAGTCGATGTGGGCGGAAATACCGATATTGCGGACGTTCTCGATGGAGCCCTGCGATGCCATGTGAAACCTCGACCTATGGTACGGCCTGCGCGAACAAATCGCGCGGCCCCTTACTTCCTACGCGTCTGGAACGCCAGCAAATCCTGTGTCCATCCCTTTCCGCAGACGAACAACCGGGGGAAGGACCGCCTTCCAGAAGCGGGCGGCGTAGAGTATCGGGCCTGCAGGAGGAATGTCGATGGCCCGCGATGGCGACCAGAAGAGTTCTTTCGACCGCGACTTCGGCTACCTGCTTCCGTTCATGGACAGGGTGGAGGCCGCTGCGGCCGACCTGACCGCCCCCGGAGCGGCCGACGAGCTCCGTCGGCTGATGTCGGGGGAGAAGGCGAAGTGGGCCCGGATCCGGGAGCTCCTCGTCGGATCGGTCGGGGGACAAGCGAGCCAGCAGGCGGTCTCTCCCACGCCTGCACCGGCCCCGACGCCGACCCCCACCGGATTCACGATCGGCTCTTTGCGATCGCTTCCAGTGCGGCCCGCCAAAGACCGGCTTCGCGACGGGTGAGGCGCGCCCGCCGGAGCGGGGAAATGAGCTCGCGCAGGGCGTGCCGCTCCTCTTTCTGGAGGAAGCCGCCGGTTCGAAGCGCGCGCCGGAGCGCGTCCTCCAACCCGATGACCTCGGCGTCGTTCGCGGCGGTCGGTTCAGGGCGGGGCGGGGGAGGTGTCAGCGCCCGGCGCGCCTCGTGGACCTCGTGGGCGTAGAGGAGCACCGCCTGTGCCAGGTTGAGCGAGGGCTGCTCCAGCGCGGCGGCGATCGAAGAGAGGTCGTGACATCGGTCGACCTCGTCGTTGGTGAGGCCGCTGCGCTCGTCTCCGAACACCAGGGCGATCCGTCCCTCCGGGGAGCGCTCGACGATCTCCTTCGCCGCCTCGCGCGGGCCCAGCCGCCGTTTCCCGCGCACGTGGCGCGAGCTGGTGCCCACCACCCACACGCAGTCGGCGATCGCCTCGTCCAGTGAGTCGCACCTGCGGGCGGTCTCCAGGAGGTCCTCTGCGTGCACCGCGAGGCGGCGCGCCGGCTCGAGATCTTCGAAGGCGGGGGTGACCCACGCCCAGTCGGAGAGCCCGAAGTTCTTCATGGCCCGGGCGACCGCGCCCACGTTCTCCGGGACGCGGGGACGGATCAGCACCAGGCGCAACGGGAAGGGAAGTTCGGACATGGGCGCAAACTACCGGATGGGCGGCGGCAACGACTCCTCCCCCGAATCGTCGTCACCGCGCGCCCATCCGCCGGCACCCGTCGCCATCCCCCATCGACCTCCCCCTCCCGGCGACGGGTGCCTCCTGCCTGCCCTTCGCGAATCGGGCGGCGCGCGGCCGTCCCCCCAACGAACTTCGACTCCACCGGTCGCGCTCCGCCGTGCCT
>JBAWAM010000117.1:0-1748 GCA_049589315.1 Myxococcaceae bacterium | reverse complement strand
CCCATGACCCACATCCCCAGAGTCGTCCTCGCCGCCGCATTCTTCCTCGCTGGATCCGCGCACGCCTTCTCCGAGGGCACCGGTCGCATCTCGGTGCTCCCCGGCTGGCGCTACACCCCGAATGACTTCTTCGCCGGGTCCGCGCAGAAGGCGGGCTTCCCGCTCGAGCGGGCGTCTCCGGGCGGCCCACAGCTCACTGCGTCCTTCGGGTACATGGCGACCGACGCGATCGAGATCGCGATTGAACTGTTCGGCGGGTTCGAGTCACTCCAGCTGCAGAATTACGGTGAGGTGACCTCGGTCTCCTACGGCGCCGAGGTCGTCGTTCGCGGGTATTTCGACGCCGGGCGCTTTCATCCCTATCTGGGTGGCGGGGTGGGCCCGGTGTTCGCGTACACGACCGGAGGCGACACGCGAGACAGCACGGAGCGCCTGATCACCGGTTATCTCGTGAACGCGGGCGTCTCGTGGGAGCTCTCTGATCGCCTGGCCCTGACCCTCGACGCGAAGTGGTTGATCGCGCGTGGGCTCGTGCGCGACATCGGCGGGGTGAACTCCGGAGGCCTGTGGACCGGGATCGGCGTGACCTGGCTGTTGCCCGGAGAGGCATCGAGGACAGGGTCCGTTCGTTAGCTCGCTGTCCGGCCAGGGTCGTCGGCACTCAAAGCAAGAAGCTTTGCCGTACAGCAGGCGTCCGATATGAGGGCGTTCGATGTAATTGGAATCAGGGCTCCGGTGGGCTGTTCGGCGCGCACCCACACGATGGAGTCGATGGATGGCACGCCCCCGCGAGATTGAACCGGCCGTTTCCGAACCCAAGAGGATGATGTCGATGGCAGCAGAGAAGAGCGACGTCGAGAGGGAGCTCGTCGACCTCAAGCGTGAGGTCATCGAGAGCCGCAACCTCGTCATCAAGACGGACAACCTGCTGAAGAACCTGCATGCCGAGCTGAAGGCGATCGGCAAGCGGCAGGAGGACTTCCAGAAGAGGACCTGGATCTCGTCGGGCGTGGCGTATGGCCTTTTCGCAGCGCTGTGCATCGCGGGGGCTCTGGGCATCTCGTCCGCACGTGTGGCAGCCGCCGGCGCCGACAAAGATCGCTACGAGAAGACGATCGCCGACCTGACGAGCCAGCTCGACAAGCAGAAGCAGGATCTCGCGGCATCTCAGGCTGCATCCCGCCAGGCCACCGACGTGTTCCGGATGATGACCCAGCTTCCCGGCGACGAGCGGCTGAAGGGCGTGGATGCGTTCGCGAAGATGGACTTGAACAAGCTCTCCCCGCTCGAGCGCCAGGCGCTGCAGCACAAGGCCGAGAACCTCCGGGTGGAGATCGGTCAGACCGCGTTCGAGCGCGGCAAGGCCGCCTTCCGCCGCAACGACATGGGCACCGTGGCCACCGAGCTGACCCGCTTCCTCGCCATGAATCCGTCGAAGGACGACGCGCTGGATGCGTCCTTCTTCCTGGGCGTGGCGCAGAACCAGACCCGTCAGCACGACAAGGCGGTGGCGACCCTGAGCTCGTTCGTCGAGGGCAACAAGAAGTCGCGCAGCCGCGACTACGCCATGCTGCTGCTCGCGCACTCGTACGAGCAGACCGGCCAGCTCCAGAAGGCTGTCGACACCGCGCGCGATGCGCTCGCCACGTACCCGAACAGCGAGTTCGCCTCGCAGCTCCGGGGTCGCCTGGCGACGGCCAAGCGGGCGATGAACGCGTCGGAAGGGCCTGCGCTGCCCGCACCGGCCC
>JBAWAM010000116.1:0-2752 GCA_049589315.1 Myxococcaceae bacterium | reverse complement strand
CGCGGAAGGTGAGGGTGGCGTCGGGGGCGACGACGGCGACGGCGTCCGGGGTGCGCGCGACCTGCGCTCCGAACAGCGAGGGCAGGGTCGCGTCGACCTCGAACGGGCGGTCCGTGTCGTTGAAGTCCTCCACCACCCGCGTGCGCTCTGCCTCATCGAGCAGGGAGAGTTGCGACACCGGCGTGGCAGGCGACTGAAGCGCCTGCTCCAGGAGCGCGATGAACTGCGCCACCAGCCGTTCCGTTGTGCTGAGCTCGTACAGCTCGGCGTTGAACTCGAGGGACAGCTCAAGGCCATCCTGCTTCTCGACTGCGGCGAAGTTCAGATCGAACTTGCTGTCTCCGCTGTGGAGTGCGCGCGGCGAGTGGCGAAGGTCGCCGAACTGGCCTGAGCTGCGATCCCGGTCCCAGACGAACATTACCTGGACGAGAGGAGAGTGACCGACGCTGCGAGGAATCTGGAGGGCGTCGACGAGTCGTTCGAAGGGGACGTCTTGATGTGTGAAGGCGTCGAGGGTCGTTTCACGCACCTGCCGGACGAGCTCGACGAACGACAGGGACGGCGAGAACCGGGTGCGGAGAGGCAGTGTGTTGACGAAGAGCCCGACGACATCCTCGGTCGAAGGATGCGTACGGCCCGCCACGGGGACGCCGACGCAGAAGTCCTCCTGGCCAGAGCAGCGGTGAAGCAGTGCCGTGAAGGCGGCCCAGGTCACCATGAACGGCGTGACGTGCTCCTTCCTGCAGAACGACTGCAGCGAAGAGGCAACCTCCTTCGGGAGCGGGATTCCCCGGGTCACGTCGCCGCGGTTGCTCAACGCCGCCGGGCGAGGGAAGTCGGTGGGCAGCTCGAGGACGGCGGGGACATTCTCCAGCTGCTGCTTCCAGTATTCGAGCTGCGCGGCGTCGCGAGCCTCGACCTGATCGGAGCGGAGCCACGCGGCGACATCCGCGTAGTCGAGCGCGCGGTGGCGCAGCTGCGACGCACGGTGCTGGCTGAAGGCCTCGTAGGCCTCCCCGAGCTCCCGGACGAAGATCTCGAGGGAGCTTCCGTCGACGACGATGTGGTGGAAGAGCAGGAGGAGGACGTGGCGCTCCGGGCCTGTCCGGAACAGGGTGAAGCGGAAGAGAGGTCCGCGTGTGAGGTCGAAGGCGCGGTTGGCCTCGGAGAAGAGGCGTTGCTCCAGGGCCGCGAGAGGCTGTTCCTGCGCGCCGAGGTCCTCGACGGAGAGGACGCGCTCGGGAACCTCAAGGAGCGCAGGAGCGGGCTTTCCATCCCGGGTCTCGACGATGAGCCGAAGGGCACTGTGGCGCTCGACGAGGAGTCGAAGCGCGCTCTCGAGCGCATCCGCGGAGACCGGCCCTTCCAGCTCGAGTGCGTCGGGGACGTTGTAGGCGGCGGAGTCCGGGTGGAGCTGGTGCAGGAACCACATTCGCTCCTGCGCGTGTGACAGGAGCAGCGGCGCACCGGCGGGACGTCGGACCGGACCCCGATCGCCGTCGATGTTCGGAGCGGCAGCCTGAATGCAACGAGCGAGCTCCGCGACCGTGGAGTGGGCGAAGATCGTGGCGAGGGGGAGCTCGACGCCGAAGATGCGCCGAATGCGGGAGACGAGCTGCACGGCGCTGAGCGAGTGCCCGCCGAGCGCGAAGAAGTCGTCGTCGCGGCCGACGTGCTCGAGACCGAGGAGCTGCGCGAAGAGCTGGGCGATGAGGACTTCGTGCTCGCTGCGGGGGGGCTCGAAGGCAGCGTCGGGCTCCGGTTCGGAGACCGGGATCGCGGTGAGTGCCTTGCGATCCACCTTGCCGCTGGAGGTCAGCGGGAGGGCTTCGACGAGGGTGAAACGGGCCGGGACCATCGCCTCGGGGACGAAGGCGGAGAGTCGCTCCCGGACGGCGGTGGCGGAGAGGCCGTCGACGACGAGGAAGGCATCGAGGCGGGTCTGACCGACGGCCTTGCGGGCGATGACGGCGGCCTGGCGGACGTCGGGGATGCGAAGGAGCGCGGACTCGACCTCCTCGAGCTCGATGCGGATGCCGCGGACCTTCACCTGGAAGTCGGTGCGTCCGAGGAAGGAGAGGCTGCCGTCGTCGTTCCACCGGACGCGGTCACCGGTGCGGTACATGCGCGCGCCCGGTGAATCCGAGAATGGGTCCGGGAGGAAGCGCTCGGCGGTGAGGTCCGGGCGACCGCGGTACCCGCGGCCCAGGCCGGCGCCGCCGACGTAGAGCTCACCAGGAACGCCGACCGGCACGGGCGCGCCCGCCTCGTCGAGCACGTAGCAGGTGCATCGGTCGAGAGGGCGGCCCAGTCGCACGGGCTGGTTCGGAACCGTCACCTGGGCCGTGGCGTTGATGGTGGCCTCGGTGGGGCCATAGCTGTTGACCAGGCGCGTCCGGGTGAGGTCGAGCTGCTCCACGAGGCGTTCAGGAAGGGCCTCGCCGCCCGAGATGACGACAGCGAGCGCTCGGAACGCATCGCGGGCCTCCTCCTCCTCCGCAGCGACTGCGAGGGACGACGGCGTCGTCACGACATGTGAGATCGCAAACGCGCGGACATCCCGGGCGAGTCCCTGGGGCCCGAGGCTGCGGAGGACGATGGACGCGCCCCGGGTCAGCGAGAAGAGCAACTCTTCGAGATGCGCGTCGAAGGCGATGCTGGCCGAAGCGGCCCAGCGGTCGCCGGGATGCGTGGCGTACAGCTCGTCGAACGAGGCGAAGGCGTGGACGATGTTGCGGTGGGTGAGCTCGAC
>JBAWAM010000115.1:0-3122 GCA_049589315.1 Myxococcaceae bacterium | reverse complement strand
CGGTGGTCGAGCTCGAACGGCTGCCTACCAGCCGGGCACTCCGGGAGCACGCGGGCGTCGAGGCCCCGCTGTGGGCGGCGCGGGGAGGCGAGGACTACGAGCTCCTCCTGGCGATTCCACCCCGGAGGGCCCCCGCGTTCGAGCGGGCCTGTCGCAGCGCGCGACAGCCCATCACGCGCATCGGCGAGCTGACCCGGCGCCGCGAGGTGATGCTGGTGGGTCCGGAGGGACACCAGGCGGTGGCCGTGCGCGGCTTCGACCACTTCGCCTGAGTGGCGAGCAGCCTATCGGAAGTCGGTCGGCGAATTGACCCGTGTTGAACCGCCGACTAAGTCTCATGTCCGCTTGCGCCGACCCATCCGCAATGACCTCCCGTCTCCTTTGAGCCCTCGGCGTGAACCGGTTCACCGGCTCGTGCGGGCGGCGGAGGATCGCGCCGGTCGGGTCTGGCCGCTCCAGGTCAAGATCTTCATCGGATACCTGGTGCTGTTCCTCGCCGTCGCGGCGGTGTTCGAGTGGGCGCCGGTGGAGAACCCCGCGTATCAGTGGCTCACCGCGTTCGCGGTGACCGTGGTGGTCGGGCTGGTGCTCCTGCAGACCCCTTTCGGGCGGCTGTCGCGCGTGCGCGATCTCTCGCGGTCCGCGCTGGAGATCTCGAGAGGCGATCTGTCGAAGCCGGTGGAGACGCGGCGCGGTCGGCTGGCGGACGAGATGGACGAGCTCGCCACTGCGATCAGCCACATGCAGGGAAATCTCCGCGAGCTGGTGGGGCACATCCAGCGCACCGCCCAGAGCGTCTCCGACTCCGCGAGCGATCTGCAGCAGTCCGCCGAAGGGGTGAACGCCTCGACCGAGGCGGTGGGCCAGTCGATGCGGAAGATCGCCGGCGGCGCCGACGCCCAGTCGCAGCTGGTGACCCAGGCCTCGAAGGTGATCACCCAGATGGCGGTGTCCATCGAACGCACGGCAGTGAGCGCGCAGGACGCCGCACAGTCCTCCGCCGAGACGTCCAGCGCGGCCGAGCAGAGCGCTCGTGCGGCGGTGCTCGCGGGCGAGAAGGTGAAGAAGGTCTTCTCCCGCATCGAGAGCTCGAGCCACGAAGTCTTCGCCTTCGGCGAGAAGACGCACGAGATCTCCAAGATCGTCGACGTGATCACCCAGGTGGCGCAGCAGACGAACCTGCTCGCGCTGAACGCGACGATTGAGGCGGCGCGCGCCGGGGAATACGGTCGCGGCTTCGCAGTGGTCGCCGACGAGGTACGGAAGCTGGCAGAGAGCTCCGGACGGAGCGCCGAGCAGATCAGCCGGCTGGCCCGGGACATCTCCGGTCAGTCCAGCGCCGTCGTGACCGCGATGAAGGAGGGCATCGAGGAGCTGATCCAGGGGCGCGAGGATCTGAACACCATCGTCCGCTCGCTGGGAAGCATCACCGACACCGCGCGCAAGGGCGCGGAGAAGGTGCAGCTCATCTCGGGGAGCGCGCGCGAGCAGCTCGATGGCTCCGAGGAGATGGTGAAGGCGATCCAGCAGATCAGCTCGGTGGCGCAGGAGAATGCCAGCTCGACCGACGCGATCCGGAGCACGATCCAGGAGCAGGAGGAGTCCGTCTCGCGGATGACCTCCGCCGCCCAGGAGCTGGCGAACCTGAGCGTCGAGCTCCACAACGTCGTCAGCCGCTTCCGCCTCGGCTCATGATGACCGTCCGCGCCGCACAGCGAGCAGTGCCCACTGCCGACTGCCAACTGCCAACTGCCGACTGACGATGCGCCACGTCGTCTTCCGCCTCGAAAAGGACCGCTACGCGCTGCCCCTCGCGGCGATACGCGAGGTGGTCGTGCCGCCGGAGCGGTTCACCCGTGTTCCGCGCGCGCCGAGGGTGGTCAGCGGTGTGATGAACCTGCGCGGGCGGGTCGTCACCGTGGTGGAGCTGGGGGGCCTGTTGGGGCTCGCCGCACCGGCGGCGCGCGATCTGCGGACAGAGCGGGTGGTCCTGCTCGACCGGGGCAGGCGCGACCTGGGCCTGCTGGTGACGGACGTGGACGGGATCGAGACGGTGGAGAAGGTGGTGTCGGCGCCGGGGCGCGACAGCCCGGCGGTGCGGGGGGTTGCCCGGTTGCGCGGATGGGCGGTCACCGTGCTGGATCCCGACGGAATTGACGGACTGGTCGTACAAACCTTTGGAAAGTAGGATGGCGCCCATGGCCAAGCGGGTCCTTGTGGTTGATGACGCAATCTTCATGCGCGACATGATCAAGGACATCTTCGCGTCCGGCGGGTTCGAGGTCGTGGGTGAAGCGGCCAACGGCCTCGAGGCGGTGGAGAAGTTCAAGGAGCTGAAGCCCGACCTGATCACGATGGACATCGTGATGCCGTACAAGAGCGGGATCGAGGCGACGCGCGAGATCATCAAGTCCGACGCCAACGCCGTCATCATCATGTGCTCGGCCCTGGGGCAGGAGTCGCTGGTGATGGAGGCGATCGAGGCGGGTGCTTCGGACTTCATCGTGAAGCCCTTCCGCGCAGAGGACGTGCTCGCGGTGGTGAAGAAGGTGACGGGCGAGGCCTAGCGCCGCTCGCTCCCGGCGAGCCATGCCCGTCGACATGTCGAAATACCTGTCGCTCTTCCTGAGCGAGGCCACCGAGCACCTCGAGGCGCTCGGCCAGGACCTCGTGCGTCTGGAGAAGGAAGGCGACGCGGGCGTGGTGGACTCGATGTTCCGCCACGCGCACTCGGTGAAGGGGATGGCCGCGTCGATGGGCTTCGAGCCGATCGCGGTGGTCGCCCACCGGGTCGAAGACCTCGTCGATGCGGTCCGCGGCGATCGCAGTCTGCTGAACCAGTCGCTCGTCGATCTGCTGCTCTCCGCGTCGGACCACCTCCTCGAGCAGGTGCGCAGCGCCGGCGCGGGGCAAGCGGTCGACCCGGGAGAGCAGCTGATCGCGCAGCTGGGCGAGCGGGTGGCGGCGCTCACGGGCAAGGGGCCCGCGCCCACCCGGGTGGCGCACGCGACGGTCAATCCCAACCCCACGTCCCCAGCGGCTCCGGCGGCGGCGCCCGCAACCACCCCTGCGTCAGCGCCCGTAACTGCGCCGGCCCTGGGGGCGCCGCCGCGGTTCCAGGT
>JBAWAM010000114.1:0-5086 GCA_049589315.1 Myxococcaceae bacterium | reverse complement strand
CGGTTCGACGAGGAGCCCCCGAATCATGGGCATCACACCGCGTCGGCGATCCTCGCGCGCGAGGCCTTCGTGGCCGCGGCGGATCCGAAGCGTTTCCCCGAGCAGCTCGAGCAGGGGCTGCAGCCATGGAAGGCCGAGCGGCTGCTCCACAACTTCCCGACGTGGCGCGGCGATGCCCCGCCGGCGGGCGCGATCGCGGTGGATGTCGGTGGCTACGACGTGCGACTGGGGCTCGGCTATGGCGAGCTCGCGGCGTTCTCGCGCAGCCAGCACAAGAGCCAGGGCTTCGGCTCCGCGGGTGAACGCGGGCGGCTGATCGAGCATTTCGTCCACGTCGCCGGTTCGAAGCCGGCAAAGGACCTCCTGGAGGGCGTCGAGCTCGGCTGGGCGCGGTTTGGAAAGCCCGGCCAGGCCTTCGCGATCGCAATCGACGAGGCGAAAGGAGCCCTCGACCGCGATCGTCCGGAGAAGGCCGTCCCCGCGCTGGTGAAGGCTTTCGCAGCGCTCGACGCATTGCCCGACGTCCCGCGCGTGCGCGATGCGCGCAGTGAGCTCGACCGCGTCCTGGCAGGCGCGGCCGGACTGTTCGTGCGTGCAACCGCGGAGCGGCCATCGGCAACGCCCGGCAGTCAGATCGGTCTGAAGGTCGAAGTGGTGGCCAGAAGGCCAACGGAGGTGGTGCTGCATCGGGTCACCTGGCCGGGCGGGGCAGGGGAGCAGATCGAGAAGCCGTCCCTCGGAATCAACGAGAAGCGGGTATTCACTCGCGAGGTGAAGCTTGCAGCCGACGCTGAGATCTCGACCCCGTATTGGCTCGCCCGCTCCGCAAAGCGAGGTCGCTACGACGTGGCGGATCCGGCGCTGATCGGCGCTCCGCGCGGTACCTCAGCGCTGACCGTCGGTGTCGAGCTGGTGGTTGGCGGGAAGGACCTGCACGTCGATGTTCCCGTGGTCCACGCGTGGACCGATCGCGTGCACGGCGAGCGCGTCCGTCCGTTCCTGGTGGTGCCCCCGGCCACCGTGACGCCGACGCGAGACGCCGTGCTCTCTGCGAACGGAAAGCCTGCGCCGGTCGAGCTTCGCGTCCGGGCGGGAGCGGGCGGCGTGCGCGGGGACGTGACCCTCGAGTTGCCGAAAGGATGGATCTCGAAGCCTGCGTCCCACCCGGTGTCGCTCGACAGCGTCGGGGACGAAGTCACCGTCCGCTTCGAGGTCACCCCGGGGAAGAACGCCAGGCCGGTCGAGGTTCGCCCGTCGATCCGGATCGCGGGTCGCACATGGTCGCTCCGCGAAGACGTGATCGACTACCCGCACATCCCGCTTCAGGTCGTGCTGCAGCCCGCGTCGCTGCGCGTTGCGCCGGTGTCGCTGAAGATTCCGGAGGGACTCGTCGGCTACATCCCCGGGTCCGGTGATTCGATTCCCGAGGACCTCCTCCACGTGGGCGTCCCGGTGGAGATCCTGGATGAGGCGACGATCCGCAGCGGGGATCTGAGCCGGTACGCGGCGATCGTGGTGGGCATCCGCGCGTACAACGCCCGCCCCGTGATGCGCGTCGCGCATGAGCGGTTGATGAAGTTCGTCGAGCAGGGCGGCACGGTGGTGGTCCAGTACAACACCACCCATCGCTGGGATCCTTTCAATCTCCCGATCGGGCCATTCCCCCTGACCCTCAGCAACGGCCGGATCACCGACGAGACCGCCGCGATGACGCCGGTCAATCCGAAGCATCCTCTGTTGCGCGCCCCCAACCTGATCACCGAGGCCGACTTCGAGGGTTGGGTCCAGGAGCGGGGGATCTACTTCGCTGACAAGTGGGACGACCGGTACGAGCCGCTGTTCCGGGCCGCCGATCCCGGTGAGAAGCCGCTCGAAGGCGGGACCCTCTTCGCGCGCCACGGGAAGGGCCAGTACGTCTACACCGGCCTCGCGTTCTTCCGGCAGCTCCGCGCCGGAGTTCCCGGGGCCTACCGGCTCTTCGTCAACTTCATTGGAGCATCGAGGTCAGCAGATGAGTGAGCCGCGTCGCGCCACGGCGGAGGTCCTCGCCCCGCCCGCACTGCCCGAGTCGGGCGCGCCGAGCGCCCCCGAACCGGAAGAGCCACCTCCCTTTCTGTCGACCTGGCGGAACGTGTACCTGTTCGTGGTCGTCGAGCTCGCGGTGACGGTCGTCCTCTTCTATGTGCTGGGGAGGTGGGCGTCGTGAGCGTGCTCGACTGGGCCGTCCTCGTTGGGACCATCGGCTTCATCGTGGCATACGGCGTGTGGAAGTCCCGCGCCGTGCGCGACCTCGACGGCTATCTGCGCGGCGGCAGCAGCCTGAAGTGGCCGACGATCGGCCTGAGCATCATGGCCACCCAGGCCAGCGCGATCACGTTCCTCTCCACACCGGGGCAGGCGTACCAGGACGGGATGCGGTTCGTGCAGTTCTACTTCGGGCAACCGCTGGCGATGATCGTCATCGCGGCGGTGTTCGTGCCGATCTATTACCGGCTCAAGGTCTACACCGCGTACGAATACCTGGAGCACCGGTTCGACGCGCGCGTGCGCTATCTGGGCGCGGTGCTGTTCCTCATCCAGCGGGGCCTCGCGGCGGGCATCACCATCTACGCGCCGTCGATCATCCTCAGCTCGCTCCTCGGCTGGCAGCTCGATCTGACCGTGATCGGGATCGGGCTGGTGGTGATCTTCTACACCGTGTTCGGCGGCGCCCAGGCGGTGAGCCAGACCCAGAAGCAGCAGATGGTCGTGATGATGGGCGGGATGCTGGTCGCCGGTGTCATCGTGTTCCTGCGGTTGCCCGAAGACGTGTCGATGGGGAGCGCGATGGCACTGGCGGGCGCGCTCGATCGGATGAACCCGGTGAGCTTCGACCTCAATCTGGAGAACCGATACAACTTCTGGTCCGGGATCACCGGCGGGTTCTTCCTCGCGATGTCCTACTTCGGCACCGACCAGTCGCAGGTCGGGCGCTATCTCTCCGGGAAGTCGGTGACCGAGAGCCGGCTGGGGCTGATCTTCAACGGCATGTTCAAGGTGCCGATGCAGTTCGTGATCCTCTTCATCGGCGTGCTGGTCTTCGTGTTCTTCCTGTTCACGAAGCCGCCCATCTTCTTCAACTCGGCGACGCTCGACCGGGTCGCAGCGACCGAGCACGCCCCGGAGCTCGCCGCGCTGGAGAAGCGGTACGACCGGGCCTTCACCGCCCAGCGCGCCGCAGCCGAGGCCTACGTCACCGCAAGCGGTACGGGGGCGCAGGAGGAGGTCGCGAAGGCCCAGCTCCGCGCCGCCGCCGCCTCGACCAACGAGATCCGCGACGAGGCGAAGAAGCTGGTGGCCCGCGCGCTGCCGGATGCGGAGACGAAGGATGGCGACTACGTGTTCATCTCCTTCGTGCTGAAGTACCTGCCCAGCGGGCTGGTGGGGCTGCTGATCGCCGTGATCCTCTGCGCCGCGATGAGCTCCACCTCCAGCGAGCTCTCCGCGCTGGGATCGACCAGCATGATGGACCTCTACAAGCGGCTGCGGCACGGGAAGGGCGCGGAGCGCAGCGGAGAGCCCCGGCACGACCTCTTCGTGTCCAAGCTCTTCACCGTGCTGTGGGGCCTGGTGGCGATCGGGTTCGCCAGCTTCGCCTCGATGGTCGACAACCTGATCGAGGCCGTGAACATCCTCGGATCGATCTTCTACGGGACCGTGCTCGGGCTGTTCGTCGTCGCGTTCTTCGTGAAGCGGGTGACCGCCGGGCCCGTGTTGATCGCTGCGCTGATCGCCCAGGCCTCCGTGTTGGCGCTCTACTTCGCCTCGGACCTCGGGTTCCTGTGGTTCAACGTGATCGGCTGCGGGATCGTGGTCGTGCTCTCGCTGATCTTCGAGTTCCTCCGCGGTTTGAGCGTCCCAGGTCTGCGCTTCCGGCAGAAATAGTAGCCTTTTCGTGTATAGGGCGACCCATGGAGGCCAACATGTTCCGTGCAGCTCTCGTCGTCGCCCTGGCGGCGCTCTCGTTCTCCTGCGCCACGACGTCCGGTAACGGTGGATCGTCTGCAGCATCGGACGACCTCCGCATCGCGGTGGAGAAGTCGCCGTTCCGCCTCCTCAACAAGCTCTTTCCGGAGATGATCCCGGAGCTCTTCTCCACCTTGCGCGAGGACTTCGGCTACTCGGACGAGCAGCTCGCCCGGTTCAATGGCGTGGCGCAGGAGCGCTGCTCGCCCGAAAAGCTGCGCGCCACCAGTCAGGCGTACCTCGAATCGAAGATGTCGAGCGGAGACATCGCCCTTGCCGCCGGGTTCCTTCGTTCGGCCGAAGGGGATCGCGCCATCACGGAGATGCTCCAGTCGAACGAACGCCCGCCGGAAGAGCTGAAGGCGCGTATCCTGGAACTTCAGCGCTCGCCGCCGCCTGAGGGTCGGAAGCAGGCGGTAGCTCGCTTCAGCAAGGCGTTCGAGCTGAGTCGGATGATGAAGCTGACCGTCGGCATCACGGAGGCTGCACTGCGGATCGCGGTTGCTCCCGCTTCGCCGCCTCTTACCGACGAGGCTTTGGCCGAGATGATCAAAGAGGGAACGGCCGAGATCGTGGCGCTGGGTGAAATGCCGCCGGACTTCGCCGAACTGGTCATGCAGGCCGGCCTGGTGAACGTGAGTGACGCCGAGCTCGCTCAGGCTCTCGTGTATCTCGATTCGGAGGCGGGGCGCCTCTACTTGAAGACCATCGAGGAGGCCACGCTCCAGTCGATCAGGACCTGCACGGCCGACGTCGAGCAACAGCTGAAGCCACAGGGCATCTGAGCACATGAGAAAGGTACCCGCTGAGTTCGAGGAGCTCCTTTCGCCGCGTGGCAGGCGCGTCCTGAGTGGAAAGGACCCCCGCGTCTGTGGGCAGCTGGCCGAACCGGACGTTCGGTTCATCGGGCTGCCGGGCATGCTCGATGCGAAGAAGGCCACGGCGCTGCGCGATCTGATCGATCGCAGCCTGCGTGACGCGCTCACGCCGATGGAGGACCCGATACCGGCGTGGACCATCCGGGCGATGGAGCAGAACTACGCGGAGCTGCTCCCCAAGACCGTGCGAGTGCACACCGCGC